>NZ_JAYGHE010000062.1:0-43472 GCF_034931145.1 Nostoc sp. UHCC 0252
ACAGGATTGGTCTTTAAACTTGACTGCTATTTTAGAAAAGTGTGACATGAGAATTTTGTCCCTATAGTAAAAGTGCGGTATTCTTTTTGAGATGTATATGCATTTTTCGTTTAAGGTATTTAGTCTTGAGCGAATGCACCCTCGCCCAAGACTGTTTTTTTACCGGAACTTAAACGACATTACGGTAGCTTTCGATAAGCCCACGTCGTCAGCCGCAAGTGATTGTAGATTGCGCTGTTCGTCTAACAACTTGATCCGAATTTCTTCCATCTTTTGCTGTAATTGATTGCGCGTATCACTGCCCAGATTCTTAGCTTCAATCGCTGGGTCGGTGACAATCGAATCCAAATGCTCCATCATCTGCTGTAAACTGCTGCCAGCTTCAGGTGAGGCATTTGCTAGTAGCACTTGAACCTTCATCAAATGGCGTTCCATTTTCCTTTTGAACTGTATGGGTTTCCTCCCTGGTTCCCAATCAGCCAACTCTTCAAGCAATTGGGCGGCGAGTTGTTCACCACCAGCGATCGCTGATTCCCGTAGCTTTTGCTCCAGATTTTGGTCATACTGTTGGATGAATTTGGTAATCTGGTCAAGACATTCGGCTTGCTGCTGATTGAGTTGTTCAGAGAGGGCAGGGATAATTACCGGGCGACCAATGACGACTTGCAAATAGTCTTCAAGATCGGTCAGAGTTGGGAATGCTCTTAGCAAGTTGGCTTTGACTGACTCTTGCTTATCCTGTGCTAATTCCCAGGTGTTAAGTGAAAGGAACTGGTCAATCCGCTCTTGATAATCAAGAAGTCCTGCTTCGTAATCAGCTTTTAATTGATTTCGTAAACCAGGGGCGATATTATCTCTGATATTGATTAACTGATTCCAGACGAGTGGAGCTAAATCAATCGGACAAACCCAATCACCAGTATCAGCAGACATCCACTCTTGAACTGAAGCAATCTCTTGCCTTAATTGAGCAGCAGCTTCATCTAGCTTTTTGAAGACCTTAATACCCCGCAAACCGACTTCGGAATTTGTAACTTTCACAAGGTCTGATTCGATTTCAGAAACCTCAGCTTTTAGCACATCGGCCCATTTAGGCGCGGCAGATTTTGTACTTTTCTTTAGTTGAATACGGAAGCGAATGCGAGTTTTATTTAACTGTGAGAAATTGTGGCGCTCGACTACTGCATCAGTTAGAAAATTTGCAGCAATAGTGTTGTCGATTACTTGTACCATGATTATTTACCTCAATCACTATTTTCACTCTCGATTAAGCGAAGCTTTCTTTGTGACTATTTGAATGTGTTTAGTAGCCCTATAGATTACTTTCTTAGAGCTTTTTTGTAACCTAATGTGTCTTTTGATAACTGGTGGTTTATGTATGGACATGGCTCAAAATAGTTGAAGTTGCTGTGAATTATCCTGCGCCACAGGCTTG
Source organism: Nostoc sp. UHCC 0252 (assembly GCF_034931145.1). Classification (NCBI taxonomy): domain Bacteria; kingdom Bacillati; phylum Cyanobacteriota; class Cyanophyceae; order Nostocales; family Nostocaceae; genus Nostoc; species Nostoc sp. UHCC 0252. The sequence continues at coordinate 1,436 of NZ_JAYGHE010000062.1, forward strand.
TTATAAACCATGCCTTCGACTTCATAACAACGGGTCATGAGTTTGTTTCGATTTAGTCGAAAGCTGGCTTTTTTTCTTTGATTTGGCAGAGGTACAAATAGATACTGTGGATGTTGGATGCTACCCTCATCTCCCAAATATCGACAATGTGTACCATTAATTTGGTAAACTTTTGATGAGCTTAACAGTGTCGCGTCATACACTTTAATCAAATTTAATTCCATCTTATTAGCAGTGAAGTGTGCCATAATTTGTTGTGGAATCGATTTTTCTCTACAGTTAGACTGATTGAATCTGACTGTAGAGTTTTTCACGGATAATCTGATTCAATTTTTCCTTTGATTCATCTGACAGAACATTAAAATCAAACTCTTTGGAGTCCCAAACTTCATCAAGGCTTGTAGACTCATCAATAATGTTTGCAATCAAACAAGATTCATTGTCATAGTTCCAGCCATTCGCTAAAAGCCACGGCAGAATTCCCTCAGATTGCAAAAATTTTTCCAGGTCAAAGAATTCAGAAAATAATTGCAGATTTTCGATGCTGGGGTGAACAATTGTAATAGTCATCTGTGATTAGTTGTGAATAGTTGAACAACAAAAAGAGGGGGAAAGGTTAAAGGGGAAAGGGAAAGGGATTCATGAATTAAATCATCCTTAGAAAAGCAAGGTTTTTACCTTTTCCCCTTTCCCTTCTTTATTAGCTGTAGACAAAGTTTGAGCAACTTATAACTACAGTCTCTCAAGCCCTGTTTACAACTCGCTAAAACACCATCTCCGCCGCAGCTTTGGTTACAGCAATTGCCTGCTTGCTGATCTCGCGCCAGTCGCTTTGCTCGTTGTAAGATGCCATCACTAATTCCGACTCTACCCATATCCGACAGAACAACACGTTTTCATCTGTCGTCCCTGGAGTAGGCTGTAGTGTGATGGGAGAATACAATTGTTCTGGGGTCAAAGTTGCGATCGCTGCAAGTATGCACTTTGAAAAATGCGTGTCGTAGCCTGATTCTAAAATATACGTCCGGTCTGCTTGAATAGTTATCAGCAACTTGCAGGTTTCTTTTTTGCGGCGTTCTGTATTCTCAAAACGTAGTTCTTTAAGATATCCAGTTAAGGCAGTTTGAGGGACATCACTCGGTTCACCATTGAGTGTGTACCACAATCCTCCGTGCTGACGATTGCAGTAGATTTTACAATTGCCAGCTTCAGAGTGCAATCCCAGTTTTGGCTTATTGATTGCTGCGACTAACTGCTTGAGTAGTTCCTCTTGGCGCATTAAGGCAGCAAGTAGTTCAGCATTTTCTTGAGGGTTCATTGTTCAATACCAATACATTTCACTTTCACATTGGCGAAGCCGTAGATTTCAGGTGTATCAAGTGCAGAGCTAAGAAAACAGCGCTCTTGTTACTACAAAAGCGCTTCAAAACTCGGTAATTTGTATTAAGTAAACTATTCTTCTGGGCTGTTTCTCTGACGCAATAGCCTGAGAACTTCTTCTAAGCCTGCGTTTAAGTTTCTCAGATCAGATTTCATTTCTCTAATATCTGCTTTCACTTGCCGCATATCCGAAGCTAAACCAGTTGCCAGCGTCATTGTCTGAGCGATGGCAGTTTGAGAAGTTCCAATGGTTCCTGCTTGAATTTTTAGGTTTGTAACATCTTGTGTCAGTTCATTGAGGCGTAGGTAAATATCGTCAAATCTAACATCGTCTGTCATCTAAACCTCCTTCCTGACATCCTCTACTATAATTTTAGCCATATCGCTGTGTCATCTCGTCATCCGTTGAGCGAGGCGTAGCTAAAAACATAAAACAGCAGGCGTGACCGATGAAGATTTCGGTCACGCCCAACATTTCACTTACGCCGCTATTCCCTCTATCCGTGCCAAGTCGGAGTCTGCGAACCCACCGCAATCAAGGGACTCGTCTGAGGGTGGCTGATATTCCCGTAGCTGTTCCTATCATTAGCCGTTAGTCGATCAAACGGCTTATCCAGCAGTTCCTCACTAGATGGTTGCGTCAGTTCTACCATCGACAATACCCACACCGCTTCCCTTGCAGAATCGCACGAAATTTTCTGCTGATGCACTGAAGTTGCCCGAATAACCCACCAACGACCATTAGTACAGCCTACTTCACCAAGCTTTTGATCGTGGTCGTAGATACCATCGTTTAGGATTTCAAACCCGTACTTGTCGCATTCATCAGCAATCTGTACCATGATTTCGTTCCCCGTTGTAGCGACTGGGGTTTCTTCTTGTATGGGCAGTGTTCCGCGCTGGTAATGCCATGTAATGTAGCTGTGGCATCTTTTAAAAGTGTTCGCACGATGGATCTCCTCAGCATTGACCATTACTATCCAAGGTTGCGTTAGGTCATCGTCGTGGGTAATACTAGCTACGAGTTTTTGACCTGCATAGAATTCGTGATCTTCAAACGAAATCTCTACTGATCTCAGTTCTTCAACTGGTTTAACGCAAGAGGTTACAGTTGTTGTTGTTTGTGGCATAATTTTAAAACCTTCGATTAGGTGATAAAGGCGATCGCACAGTTTTGCAGACACTGCGATCGCCTTTTGATTTGTGTACTGATTGACGTTGTGGCTTGCCACAACACCTCATTCTAGAATTGGCGAAGCCTAATATTCTTTTGCTCCTAGCCAGTGACCGGAGCTACCAAGCAGGATACACAGCGCGTCAGGCGACAGGTGAGTTTCAATAACATCATTCGCTAGTCTTCATCCTGTTGGTAATTTTTATTAAGAACTCTCGCAACCCTTATCTACCTTTAGCAGCTTTGACTATCCACTACTTCTGTTACCTGGGGGTATTGTTCTGTTCAGTTTTTTTCAAGGTTCAGTAAGGGCAACTTTTAGCGTTTGGGATGTTGGCAGTCCGCTTTTCTCTAGCCTTATGTACTAATAGTACTCCCATCTAATGGAGGTGTCAACGAATGGCAGCTATCGTCTAATGAGACTTAACTATCAAAATAGAAGTGGTTAATTAGCATCCCTTATCACTGAATGATAGTACCGTTCAATGGTAGTAGCATGGAGGACAGGAGTAGTAGGTAATGCCGATGATTAATGTTTTAAAGGATTTTTTGGCAACCAAAGGAGTAGAAACTGCTTATCAATTTCACAAAAAGACGGGATTACCTCAAGCAACGGCTTATCGCCTTTACAACAAACGGAATGTCTATCCTGATCAAAAAACTCAAGAAATTGTTTGCAGAGTCTTTGATGTTCAGCCTGGGGAATTTTTGCGATATGAACCCGATGATATTGGAAACGAATGTAGCCAATCCGATAAAAAGCCAACTCGTAAAACAAAAAGCTCCACAACAGAAGCACTTTTTGCTGCCGATGAACCCTCTAATTTAGTTAGGAAAGTAGCTTAAAGCGATCGCCGCCGTCCAAGCTATGCGATCGCCTGCTCAATCCGTTAATCACAAAGTGAGCTAATTATAATGCTGACATATTTTTGGAAAAATCTTCCAAATCAGATGCTGGGTTCACTTTGGTTAAATTGCAACACTCCAATTTTCAAGCATTTACCATAGTGGGCAAGAGATATGCTGACACTAGAACCCGAACAAACAACGACGCTGGACTACAGTGTTCTCAACGCCAGCATCCAGGAAACCTTCACTGCCATCGACAAATTCGAGTGGCAAGCAATAGATGAACTGCGCCTTATGCGAGACAACCACTATTACTCTGATGGTGGACACGAAAGCTTTGAAGACTATTGCGAGAACGAGTTAACCAAACACGGGGGATATCGCCGCGTCAGAGATTTGCTGTCTGCGAAGAAAGTAGTTGATACCCTGTCAGAGGAACTGAGGGTAAAAATCACTAAACCCTCTCAAACTCGCCCCTTACTCCGGTTGGTTAAAACTCCCGACAAGTTACACGAAGCTGTTGCGATCGCAGCCAAAGAAAAACCCTTCCCCACTGCCGCCGATTTTGCTCTTGCAGTACAGAAGGTTGTTCCAAAAAATACGTCAATCACTAGAACCAATAGCACAAAACAAGAAAAAGTCAAAACGCAATTGTGTAATTATGTGACTGTTTCTTCCCTTTCGCATCCTAGATATGGGGATTCGGGAGTGATTAAGGCAGACGCACCGAATAACTATCAGCAGATTGTCACCTTTGCTGATGGCGAAAGGTTGTTGATCAACAATGCTGATTTGACTGGTTTAAATGACGCAATTGTGTCCGAATCGAGTGGGCGAACTTACCCAAAAGAATATTCTGAAGCGATCGCTGCACTCAAAGAGCAACACCAGCAAGAGCTAGAGCGCTTACAGCAGGAATTGAGAATTGGACTACAGTCAGAAGCCGCAGCCAGAGCAGAAGAACAAGTACAAGAACAACTCTTGACCTTGCAAAATCTGTACAAACAACAAAGGGAGCAAAACGTTCAATTGCAGCAGCGATTGGATGAAATGGAAGGGTTAAGAAAGCTGGAGATTGAGAATCAGCAACTCCAGCAACGTATCCAAGAACTAGAATACGCTGTACAAGAACGTCCTCAACAGCAGTGGGGAAATACCATGACCCAGCAAGCGACTAAAGCTTTGAACAAGCAGGTCAAGCTTGCCCTGGAGAAAACTATTGATTTGCGATCGCTAGCCCAGGAACCACCCAAAGAGAATGCTCAGGAATGCTTACGACTCATGGGCATGGCATTAAAGAATCTCGCCAGCGCGATGAACAATACCCAAGCACTCGAAGCTGCGGCCATAATTCTGGGCAGTAGTCCAACTCCTGAAGCGATCGCTTACCGAGCCGAGCAATTGTCAATGTTGCCCCAAGCGGTTAGCGACATTCGGCAGATACTTGCAAAACCCGGGTGTACTTGGCAGGAGTTTTGGGCAGTGGCTCAAGAGTACGAGGTAATTAAGTCGGATTACTGGGCAGAACTTACCACCCAGGAAACAGAGTTAATTAAAACTCTCAAAAACACATCTACTGAACCTCGGACAATTGGCATTGGTTCTATTGTTGCTCATGCTGACCCATACCGAACTCTGTATTTGCAGAGGGGCGAAGTTGTGGACGAGGTAGGGGGCAAAGTAGTTGTTGCCTGGGATCACTGGCGCAATGAGTTGAAAAAGACTCAAAGCTATTCCAGGGAAGAGTTGCGGTTTTGGCAGGGCGAAAACCAGTAAATAAAGACTCGCTAAGAGAATAGCCAAAAAACTTAAACGTGGCATTGCAAACATGCCGCTCATATTGTCATGCAAATTTTGGAGGAATTATGACTACAGCGTTAAAAGCAATCAACGGTGGCAGCAAACAGCGAAGTGATCGCAAACAAGCTTTAGAAGATAAATCGATTAGACCACATTGCAAAGTATCAATTGAGGATATTAACTGGGTTCGTCAACAGCCTCCGTCAGTCCAACAGCTTTGGTTAGATAGTGTGGCGGCTGAACAATTCGGGGGTTCTGCTCATAAACTCGATACTAGCCTTACCTACAAATCTTTGCAAAAAGCAGGGGCGGCGTTAACTGCCCAAGGATTATTTCAATTTGAGGAAGTGTTTGGTCGCTTACCCTCTGGCAGACCAGGACTGATTAGCTACCGTGTCCGCAATCTTCACGGTTATTACAATCGCTTTTACTGGGAATCGTCCACGTCAGAAGAAACCAATTCTTGTGACGAGAAAGCCGTCCACGCCGGGGAGAAAGTAAACCAGCCCGGACGGAATCAAAATCATCCTGGCGTGGAACAAATTCAGTCTGATTTGGAATCATTCCAAAAGAATGGTCAAAAAAGTGAGGATTTGCAAGGGTTTCAAAATCCTAACAACGTTTTTAACTACCCGTTAACTACCTACCAACAACCAACTAAGGTTGTTGGTATGGTAGTTGGTTCTGACGCGCCAACTGGAAATCTGTGTGAGGAAGAAACGGCTCATGCGCCCTTGAGGGGCGCGTCGCCTTCACATATCGAAAGCGCGTCAGAACTTGAAGACTCGCCTACGGCGAATGACTGTACATCGCTAACGCTTGTGGAAGCTGTACAGGGTGAATCTACTTCGTTGTTGACTGAAAATCAGGACTGTGGCGTTGAGCCGAAAGACTGTCATGAAGGCACTGATTCCGCCGCGCCCGTTGCCCAAAATGAATTTTCTGACAAGGAAGCGATCGCTAATCAAACAGAGAGGCAAGTAGAACAAAGTAATCCCGCTTCGTTGTTGGCTGAAAAACAGGATTGTGGCGTTGAGGCGATATTCCCTCATGAAGGTACTGGTTCCGCCGCGCCCATGTCGTTAAATCAAAGTGAGATATTTGAATGGTTGGATAGAGCAAACATTGGAGAATGCCCTCCATTGTGGGTAATTCAGTATTTGCTAGACAGCAAGTATTACGCCAGCATGAGAGCAACAATCAGCAAGTTTGAGAAGCAATGGAATATATCTGTAGTCAATTATCAGGTGCAAAAATCTAGTGATACCATTTCACGAAAAATCTGATATAGATGTAAGGCGTGAAAGCTTTGCTGCATTTAATTGCGAATTGCGAATTGCGAATTGGTATGAGGCGTTGTTTACCTCCGAAGGTATCACCATTAGATCCAAGGCTAGACTATTGCGGATGGAGAAACTGAAGATGGCTTCTCTGGTTGGAGAAAATCCTGGTTTTGAGTTCTTGCAAGAGTGCTGGAGTGATGATCCGGTTTTGCAGATTGTGATCAAGAAATTGCTGGCGGAGTTTCCGCAGTGGGGGGTTGCGATTGTGGATGGGGTGCTGATGAAGTGGAATGATTAGCGATGTCTGCGACGGGCTACGCCTACGCTCTCAAGTGCTGACATACTGTGGTACTCGCTCCCACTGCTAACACCATGCTGTTTCTAGCAACAACATTTTTTTGCCGTTGGTGAAGAGGTTTTCTTATATTTTCACAACTTACTAATCGATGCGATTTTACTACTCACACGCTCACACACCTAGTTTTGTGATTCGTATTCTTCATAAATTCTTACAGCAGCTTCGAGGTATCGCTCTAATAGACGAAGATCAGATATATCAGGTAATAATAATTCAACGGCCATAGTAGTCTCCATTACTCCACCATGCTCTTCTCCTTCTTTAAAAGCTGCAATAGAACCCCACAGTCGAGCTATGGCTGTTTGAATTTCTTCCCTTTCAGGCAAATACCATATTTCTCGACTCATCTCAAAACACTGTGAAGAAGTTAAAACATTTTGTTCTTCCAATGCTTGCTGAATATATTTATTAAGCTGTAAAAGTTTATCTGATTTCATCTCGGATGCATATATTTGTATACATTCTACTGCCCAGTGAATTGCCAAACTATAATGATACTTTTGTAATCTGTTTGCAACTGGATAAGCCCAAAGTATCTTTTTTTTCGTTATAGTTTGTTTGACATTTTCTATTAATTGTTTCATAACTGTAACTATACCTACTGATCTAATAATGTTAGTGCGGCTGACTGCCTTATAACTGGTTCTGTATCGTCACAGCCTGAAAAATGGTCACATGAGGCTGCGACCGGAGCGTATGCAGAAACTCAAAGTGGCGGGGAATTCGGGCGAGAATCCGGGGTTTGGCTTCTTGCAAGAGTGCTGGAATGATGATCCGGCTTTGCAAATTGTGATCAAGAAGTTGCTGGTGAAGTTTCCACAGTGGAGGGTTGCGATCGTAGATGGGGTGTTCGTGAAGTGGAATGAGTAGCGATCGCTTTATTACGCTTACTCCTTTGAGGTGAATAAGTATTCGTGCCAATCGCTTAGGGGGCGATAGCCAATCACTTGATAAATATGATTAGCTGTGGGATTGGCTAAATCTGCTATGAGCAAACAATAACGGCATCCCTGGTCTAGCAGTTTTTGGCTTAATGCTGTAACACAGGCAGTGGCATATCCTTTACGACGATATTCTGGTGGTGTATAAGCTAAATTGATCCGACCAATTGTAGGTAACAATTGTTTACCAGATGCAACTGAAACTGGAGTGCTATCAATCCAAAAATAAGTATTCTGCTGTTTCAACCGATTATCTACAAGGTGTTCGACATCTTCGCTCACTGCCTCATCTATTTCAGATAAAAATGCAGAAAGCCACTCGATCAAAAGAGAGCGATCGCCTTGGGTTGCCAGTCTGAGATATCCTTGGTCCGTTGAGATTGTTTGCACTGCTGTTAATTGGTAAATTTTCATTACCACCGACCGTTGATAGAACTGTCCTGTCAGCGCTTGCCAAGTCTGCGAGAATATTTCTGCTTCAGTTGCCAGTCCCATGCTTCCTGGCAGTTGCTCAAGACATAAATCTTGAGCAATCAACCGCAGAGCATCAATATTCTGGGCTTTGGATAGGATCAATTTTTGGGGTGGGGTGCGGATAGCAACAGCCAGAATCTCGCCACTTGTTTGGACGATTGCTAAATAAGGCTTACCCAGGTAACGTTCTGGGTTATGCAACAAGGTATGCAAAATACTGAGCAAAACATTATTTTCTACCTGATGCTGGAGTAAGTAAGTCTGAGTGCAGTGCCAGAATTCCTGAATGTTGTCGAATTGATGTAGTTGCATGATTTGCCTTCTTCACGAATCAAGTAAAGAATTGTGCTATCTACAGTAAAGCAAGTCTTTGGTGAGGAAGTGAAAGATTGTCTTGTACGAATGGCGCGTTTCTAAGAGTTGGCACTTGTTCCGCCGCGTCTGTCACTCAAAATGAATGATGAATATCTACTTTAGTAATACGATTTCAAACTGTTAGCCTTCGCGCCTCCAAAACTTGACTTTCAAACCATCCCTCGGACGAGAAAATGGTAGTACTAAACGTTCTAGATTTTGTCCAGGAAGTATTTCCCATTCATAGTCACGAATCAATAGTACGGCAAACAGTTTCATTTCTAGTCGAGCAAACTCTTTACCTAAGCATTCTCGAATCCCACCACCAAAAGGAATATAGCTTCCGACCTTTTGCCTATGTTGGGTGGATTCAGGTGCAAAACGTTGTGGATCAAATTGTTGAGATTGAGCGTAAACATTCTCGTCTTGATGAGTTTCCTGAATTTGGTAAAATACGTCCCATCCTTGGGGGATACGGTATCCAGCAAACTCACTTTCCTTAAGTACTTTACGCGAACCGCTACGAACGACTGGAGGCAGTATTCGTAGGACTTCCTTTAGCACAAGCTCTAGATAGGTCATTTGGTTGAGACATTCTGGTGTCAGTAGTTGTGTGTGTCCGATTTTCGCTTGTTCCAAACGTGCTGTTTGCCACACTTGTGGATGTTGAGCTAACAATAAACATAAAGAAGTTAATGCTGAGGTTAAAGTTTCGTGTCCAGCAACAAGCATTGCTAACACATTATCTTTCACATCCTCAATACTAAGACGATTCCCTTCCTCATCTTGCGCTTGTAATAGAATTCCTAAAACATCTCGATGGGCAGTAGGTTGTTTTTGACGTTGAACAATTAACTGATCAAATTGCACAAGAAGCTGCTCTCGCGCACGAACTGCACGAGCAAACTTGCTTAGAGGAAATCGAATCGGAATAGATAATAGTCCATTACTCCAAGCCTCGTAAACTTTTTCCAAGTTCTCATTTGCGGCATTATCAACACCTATAAACAAGCTACAGGCAATATCAAGTGTGTATTTTTTCAGTTCAGGATACCAAGTGAAAGTTTTCATCTCTTCCCATTTATGCAGATAACGATGGGTCAACTGTTCCATCGTTTTGGCATAATCAGCTAACGCTCTTGGCTCAAAGGACTTGAACAAGTGTTTACGAAGTTTTTGGTGAGCAGTACCTGTCTTGACTCCAATTGAGTTGGCTCCTAGTAGCACCTCGAAGCTTGTAGTATTAGTCATCTCAAATCGCTGACTTTCATTAGTGAATAGAAAACGTGTGGCATCTGCCCCAATTAAGACAATCGTTGGGCGACCAAATAGATGGGTTTTGAAGACTGCTCCATATTGCTTTTGTCGCTGCCCAATAAAACGTGCTGGCTCTTGCAAATAACTAATGGATTCACCAATGAGCGGCAAGCCAAAGCGACCAGGGGGTAATGGGAGTGAGCGCCCGGTTGAAAAGCTAGTCATGTTTTTTCTGACTTTTGAGTGAATAGAAGTTATATTTACGATACGGTATCGTAAAATATAAGAGAAGTCAACTCAATAACTGTTTGCAAGTTGTCTAAATACCGATGCCTTGAGATGATAATTGCATGAATAAACCCGCGAAAAATCTGCCAGGACGACCTCGTAACCTTCAATCTCATCAAGCCATTCTGCAAGCAAGTTTAGAACTACTATCAGAAGTTGGATATGAACGTACAAGTATTGATGCAATTGCAGTCCGTGCAGGAGTTAGTAAACCCACTATTTACCGACGCTACAAAGGTAAAGAAGAACTGATTGCATCGGCAATAGAAAGTTTTAGAGAAGAAGTTATTATCCCTGACACTGGTCGTCTTTGGGATGATATTGATGCTCTGATTGAGAATGCCGCGCAAATTACGCTTAGTCCTTTGGGACGGCAGACTGTTGCTATGATCATCAGTAGTGCCTCAACTAGTCCTCAATTTGCTCAAATTTATTGGACAAAATATCTGCAACCTCGACGGCAAGCTTTTGCTGTTGTAATTGAACGAGCAAAAGTCAGAAATGAAGTTCACGCAGATTTAGATCCTAGTTTAGTTTTTGATACGATGAGTGGAATTATGCTTTATGCACAAATTTTTCAACCTCAGACTGAGCCTTGGCAAGTATATGTTCGTCGTGCAATACATCTTTTAATCAAGTAGCACGGTGATGCCAAGTAGAACAGAGTCAAACAATTGTAGATTTGAGATTGTAGATAAGAGAATTGACTGCACCCACAAGGGATGCAGCTTGAGGATTCGAGATTGATGATAGCGACGCGGAAAGCGACTGTGCGTAGCGTCTTTTAGATTTATTCCGCCCACAATATGCTGGACTTGTACCAAAAACAACAATAAAGCAATCTGCAATTTTCAATCTCCAATCTTCTCGGTCAAACAAAAGAGAGTTGTTCGTTCCCTTGTTCACCTCTGTCTGCTAGAAAAGCGCAGAATACACTAAAATTTACTCATTTAGGCGGTAATTTTTCGGTTTTTAACTCAAACACTGCTGTAAAACAGTTTCTTTCGGGTTGCTAGAAAAAATATTTCTTAGTATTGTAGAAATTGCTAGAATTGGCTACCTGATATTCCTCTTGAAGAGTTGAAAAGTCATGATGGCTCAAAACAATAGCAATGGCAATATCCCTCATACTTTGTGATTTTTCCAGTCTTTCTCCCAAATAAATCTGCCAATAAATTTCCACATCACTTTCAAAAACTGGCTTCTTAATTTCTGTAACAACACCATTCTGCTTTGGATGAATCGAGGAAGCGCTGTACTTCCACTCATTTCTATCCTTGAGAATGATATCAGGGGAATCACCTATCTGTAATTGGAGATGTAACTCGTTTAGACGTAGCCCCTGATATATGTAAAACATTCTTGATACAAGCGCTTTCGGGGGGCGTGCAGCTACTTCCATTAGGATTGCTTCTTCGCTAAGAGAAGGTAGTAATAAATCAATATTGAGTACACCATTTTTCGGGTAATTGTGTTCTAAACTTTCTAACACATCACTTGAAAATTGCCAGAGTTTCTGAAATTCTGGTTCTTCTTCTCTAACAATAATATTGCCGATTTGATGACCAGAAATGAACTCATCATTAGGTCGATACTGCTTGCAAGCAGCGAAATAACAAGGCTGACCGTTTTTTAGAACAACACTTGTATTGTATAACTGACCTCTAATGAATTCATTCATCTCAAATTCGGAATTTGAATCTACATTGCTTTCACACCAAGCTTTCAAATCATCAACAGTATAGATTATTCTGCTTTTTTCACTTCCGACTCTGATAACTGGTTTGATCAAAATGTGATTACCTAGTTCTTCTAGAACAAACTTTAAGTATGAAACCGGCTCTTTACGGTATTGGTCTTGAGCAAAAATCAGATACTTAGGCACCCGAATCAGGGAATTTTTGAGGGCAGATTTGAGGTAACTCTTATCAGTAAGCTGCTGGATCATCGTTGGGCGATCGCCTGGCAGATTTAGAGCTTCACGCAACTGTGCAGCTAACAGTACTGAATAATCATCGTTGGTGACAATCCGGCAGTTATCATCTAATAGTTTATAGTCAGCCTTAATCTGTTGATAGGTTTGGAGCAGATTTTGTAAATTATAAGGTTCTACAATCTGCACAATATCTAAGTATTGATACTGGGAGGGTACAACCTCACTGAGTCCTCGCCGACTACAGAGTAAAACTAGATTTCTATTCTCTGAGCAGATATGTCTAAAATCAGTTTTGCTCAGAAACATATCATGTAGCATAAAGACAGTCTGCTTATTGCTATCTATCTTACTACTATGTAAAGCAACTGGATTTGCCGATTCGCAGAGCATTTGTTGTACTAAGTGGACAATTTCTTGTGAACATCCCCATGACAACGTTACACCTGACCCTCCATGTCCATAATTATAAAATATGTGTGTGTTTAAAACTCTTTCCACACAAACATTTTCCGATGTTAATGGTCGTAAACCAGTCCTAACAGGCTCCTTCTCATCTAGGGGGAGTTCTTTTAATTCCGGTAGAAACTCTAAACAACCATCATACATCTGTCGAATAATTGGAACCTCAAGAGATAAGTCTGTACCCCATTGGTCTTGCTGTGTTAATCCTCCTAAGACCACCAAATCATCCCCTCTAGGAACTATAAAAATGATGTCTTGCTCATTTAAAGAAGATTCTTCATGGGAAATGCAATGAGCATCCTTCACAACTTTCCCTAGATTTTTAACCCTGACAAGTGCGCCCCTCACGGGATACATGGAACTATCCCCTGTAGTTGCTATTGAACCTAGCCCAGCACAATTAACAATTGCCCTTGCCTTAAAACGGCTAAGTAGTTCCTGTTCGTTTTGAACTACATTGACAGTGATTTTCTCCTGGATAATCTCACATCCAATATCTTTTACATATTGAAGTAGCCAATTCATGTAAACATCAGTATTTGTCATTGGAGCCATGTGTTTATAAGCATCTTTTATCCCTCCTTGAAAATTCAAATCAATCGTTTTTTTGACAATATGTAAACCTCTTTCAAATCCATCAACTTTATCCTTCAACTCATTCATTTTCCTTAGATCAGCAGGTCGATTTTCCAAAACATCCTTAAAATAGAAATACCCATCCCTCAAATAAATCCCTGTTTTTTCTGAACCAAACTCTGTATGTATTTTCTTGAATTTATTATAGGTAGTCATACACCAGTCTTTAGAGCGTTCCAGCGATCTAGGAGATCCATGACGACCACAGACTGCTGGAGGCCATTCCCATAATGCACCTGCCACAATAGAGGTTAAATCTGGGGCAAAACGATCTGCAACAATCACAACATTAAAACCTGCCTCTCTTAGACATATAGCAGTTGTTAGACCACTGACTCCTGCTCCAATTACTAAAATGTTCGTATCATTTTTGGGTAATGGGTTGTTCATTAAAGGTTATCTCGATTTTTTGTACTACAAAATAAATGCATTCTCTTGCACATTACTAATATTAATTTGGGTGCTTTTGGGCTGACGCAGCGTTAAGGAATTCTTAGCATTTGACATTTGCTGCTACCAAAATTATTTATCAATGATTTTCAATTAAAAACTAAGTATAAGTAGTAGTATTAATAATTCCGAAAATGAGTGAATATTTTTGAGTACTAGCTCAATGATAGATGAGCTTCTTAGTACAATATCTAATAAATTTGTGACTAATTGAGCAACCTACTGGTTAGCCTTTAAAAGACTCGATAAGACTACGAACTTGTAAATTTCTTACTTACAGTATGTCTGGAAAGTAAGACAGTCTCCCAATACATACACCACTCATCACTTCAATTGCCTATATCAGCACCGCTTTCGCCAATAAAAGAGAACATCAATTGTGGAAGCAATGAACTACGACTGCTAGAGCAAAAGAGAGAGGAGTTTGACTTCAACCTTCGACTAGCTTGAATCAACACATTGCACACTGAGTATTTAAAAGTAAAAGGCGAAATATTGTTATTGGCAGCCAAGGTGGAGCGAGGCTGTTAAAGCCAGATTAAACTAAGAGTATGAAAATTGGTATTTTCGAGCAGATGACAGTTAATAATGGATTAATTCTTACGCTTTTTATTCTGATTATAAGCCTGCTAGCTCTTGCCTATGGTTTTGGTGTGAAAGCTCGACGTTTACCCTTTACGGCAGAAATTGAGTATAACCAGCAGCAATGGCAATTTCTGCGATGGTGGGTCAAATTAGCCTTGGTTGCTGGAGTTTTATTACCGATGTGCTTATTAGCTCTGGCTTGGAAACAACCATCTTCATGGGTATTTTGGGGAAGTTATCTGTTGATAGTCGCCGTACAACTTATCTCTGAACGTGTTTTTAGTCGCTTCCTAGTGCGAAGTATTGTTGTACCCATTGGCTTTTTATACACAGGTTTTCGGTTGTGGCAACTGCTTGATGGATTCACACAATTACCATTTTCCTATTTAACATTAGTGGGTTTTGGTGTTGTTGTGTTGTTTTGGGTTGCTAACTTGATAATGCTGATGGTGATGGCCATTCCAACGGTCTTTAAAGCTTCGGAGTCAATTTCACAATCAAGATTTTGATGAAACATCTTTACTGCCTAATTGAAAACTGTGTTTCGTCGTAGTTATTTTTCGCATCCAATCCCATCCCCATCTCTGTCAAACCCATGAGGATCTGGGGGCAGCACTTTAAACCTCCGTTGGCTAATATCTCGGCAATTCAAATCAGGTGAATTCTTTGGAATGCAAAAATCTGGGTAAGAGGGATCACAGTTATTCTGTTGCTGCGGTTGAATCGCCTGAGAAGTTGTCTTTTGGGTAGCTCTGTGGCGGAAGTCCCAAGGCATCACAGGATTAGCCTGGCTCCAAAATGCTAAACGCTGTTGTTTGGCGGTGTTTTCACCTTGCAACAAACTATCTTGTGACTCTGGACAGCCTTTGAGATACTGACGATAGACCACAGCCTGTCCCTCTTGCACCATATTCACATTGATACTGCGATTACCAACAAACACCTCTGCAACTAAGCGCTTGTATTTGTCAGTTTCTACAGCGCGTATGGTGATTGCTTGTCCCACTGGCAGCAATTGTTTGAGTCTTGCAGATGATTGTTGACCCCAGGGATTCTGTTTCATCTCTGGTGCATCAATGCAAGCGAGGCGGACAGTCACAGTTTTGTTACCAGTTCTCACCCGTATGGTGTCACCGTCACCTACGCTTACAACTGTAGCGGTAAGATTGTTGGCAAATACGGGTAACGACATTTGAGCTACAAGCAAAGCGGCAACGCTAATCAAGCGAAGTTGAAAAACCATTTGTATTAAAAGTCACTCTTACTTTCTTTAGGATTCCCAATCCAAGCCAAGCAATCGCTAGTTAACTCACAAATTATTTTTATGTTTTAAAGTATAAAATAGTTTCATTGAAAGTGATTGTTAGTACCAATGAAAGTTTTAGGCTTATTCCTGCCAGTCTTGTTGCTGCTAGGCACGCCTTCAATGGCAGTTGAGTTCAAAGGGCAAAATATTGATGGTCAAAAGCTGCCTGCCAAAGCTTACTATTATGCAACTGGTGGGGTCTACAAAGTTCAGGTCAGCTTTCACAACAAGCGGGCCACAATTTATTTTGATGACGGCAACCAAACGACCATACAGTTGAACCAACGGGTAATTACTGACTCAAACAATATTGAAGGTTTTGGAAAAATAGGGCAATATCCTGTAAGTAGCACGTTCAGTCTTGGCTTGGTGTATGACAATAATTGGCTTGGCAGCAATGATAGTCAATTGCAACAATCCAATGCGCTAGATGGGTTGTGGAAAATTAGTTTGGAGTGAATACCTCCCTTTAAAGTAATATCAGCGATCGCAAAAGATGACTAATCTAAGTGCTATTGCTCAAAGCTTTGTAGAACTCCCCCCGACAACTCCCAACAGCAACCAACACTCTCCCTAATGGTTTTGGGTGAACAAAAGTAATACACCATTTTTGAACTCCCTATTGATTAGCTCTTTGTTCACTAGCTCGATCAACTCGCTGCCACAGTTCACGGTCTTCTCGATAAATAGCCAACGCTGCAATCGCATCTTTTGCATCAATATCTTTTCCTTGAGCCACTAATGAAATCAGGTAATCTATTGCTTTATCTTGTCGCAACATCCCTATTGCGAGTAACAATGTGCGACGAAGTTCTACGTTTCTTGTTTGCTGCCAGCAATTTCTGAGATGATCAAATGCTTCCTCTAATCGTGATTCACCCAACGTCAATGCTGCTAACTCACAGATTTGCTCCTTCGGATCAAAAAGAAAACCAGCAACTATTGCAAGTGAATCAGCCGGAGCCAGTTGTAACAAACCACTGAAGCACTCTGAAATCACCTGTGGTGCTTGATCGCCGATGCGGGTTTTCAAACGAAGTAAAGGTACACCTTGGGGATTTCCTGTATAGGCGATCGCTTTTGCAGCAGCAACTCTTGCTTCTGGTTTGGGGTCAGCTAGTAGATCGGCTAATTCATTCATTACATCTGAGTAGTTTATTCTCACTAAACCTAAAGCACATATACCCCGAAGATGGGCAGCAGTGTCTTCAACTCCTCCCCATACTGGCTCCATCTGAATATGTCGAATCCCTTGCAGAAAAAGGTTTTCATCGCTGTATTCTAAGTGATACAGTGTTTGTGCTATTTCTTTCTTGGCAAGACAATTTTGGTCTACTTGTGCGGGTTTGACCATCATTCGAGCAAAAGCTTCTACAAGATCAGCAACCAACTCAGTGATAGTAAATTCGCCGACTATCTTGGCTGCTTGGGCAACAGCTATAGAATATTTACTCTTGAGGACTTGGCGTAAAATTATGATCCCTTCCTCACTTATGGGATGCTCTCGAATTTGGGCAAGAATAGATAAAGTTTCTTCTAGTTTTCGTGATTTTGGCATATATCATCTCACAACCAGGCGCTCTGTTTTGGACTTAAAGCACTTACCAGTAGTAAAATGCAACAAGTATTAAATATGTCTGGTTTGTTATCTGAATCTATTAGTGCTTAATCTCATTTGAGATTAAAAGCTTACTATTAAAGCAACGATCCGGTCGTACTCTTGCTGCACTACTGAAACAGGCAATCGATTTAATCGGCTCTCTAACACCAAGGGAATTCCCTTTGGAAAATTAGTAATCTGAGATAACCACCAAGTATTGGCCGTAATCCGCGAATGTATATCTTGCCGTCCATCATTGTCTGAAATGTGAATTTCTAAAAGTTTCTCTGGTGGAAGTCCCAACCATTCATTCAACAGTATTTCGGTTTTGTCACGCCAAATGTTGAGATGGGCCAAGTCCACAACTATCTTGACCTGGGGAACATCTTGGCAAAATTGAGCAAGTTCTGAAGCATTATCCAAAAGGTTCTCAACAGTGCTATTTGGGAGTGTAGGATACATTGTTTCTACACCCAAAGCAATACCTCGCGTTAGACAAACCCGATGAAGACGATGAATATTTTCTACAAATGTTGTGTATGCTAAAACGCGTTCAGTGGTTTTACAAAAGTTTCCTCCATGTACTGAATAAGCGGTAACATCTATACTAGCTAGATAATCTGCCAATCGTTCAAAATATTTCCAATCTTGAGGTTGAGCTAGATTGAAAGGATAATGGCGTGCGCTGCAAACAAAAGCATGATGCGCTCGATAGACCATTCCCTGTTGTCTAAAATCCTCTACTGCTTGCGCTGCATCAGCATCAGGTCGAGGCCCGATTGCTAGCTCAACATACCGGATTCCTGCATTCCAAAATATTGTTAATGCTTCACGGGTTGAAACTCCACCATAGGCTGACAAGCTCAAATACAATTGCATCAGTCTTCCTCTATGGATGAATAATTAAAAATAGCTCTTCTAGGTTTAAGTGCGAATATTTTGAGGGAGTAACCTACTAATGTGCTGATTTCAGCCGCTAATTGCTGTTTTTGTGACTCTGGATATTCCATATCTCTAAGTAAATATTTTACGTCACCATAAATGTAGTCCTCAATTTGCCCTTTTATAGAAGTTTCACTACACTCATTAACGTTATATATGCGTTTTAATGGTATTTCATTGATCGAATGCTCAACTGAACCTAATTTTAGAGACAGAGTATAGCTATACCCGATAAAGTTACGTTCGTCATCATAACCATTCAGGTCTTCGTGAGTTTGGTAGTTGCTCAAACCTATCGGTAGTTCGAGCATCGCCAATAACCAAGTAGTTGGATCTTCTGCAATACTAAATTCTGATTTGCGCGTGTACCAATTATTACTTTTAGTCTGTTTTAACTCTTGTACAAATGCTCTTAATCCTGGCATTGGCAACAAGCAACGAGCATCAGTAGCCAGAGCATCAGTAATTCGTTTGAGTTCTATTGCTTGTGCTTCTACTAAGCTTTGTTCTGCGTCACGAATTGCTTGCATTCGTGTAATGACCAACTCTTGCAAAGAAGCAATTTGTGGATCGAATTGGCTGGAATGATCTTGTACTAATTCTTCATACAAAGAAAATAGGGAATTAGAATCTGCCATAGCATTCCTCAATTTGGAAGTACAAAATATTAATAACTATTGCAGTTTGAAGCTGTTGAACCTGGTTGATAGTTCTTTTGTACTAATATACCACTAACTCTTTCAATCGATGCTTCAACGCAAAATTATTTTTTATCCAGCAGTTGCTAGGAGGATTTTGATGCCCAACTGGAGTGCGATTGAAGCTAATTTTTTACATCTAACCCAACCACAGCAATTGGGTGAATTAGCATCAAGTCTGGCACACTTGAAGTCTTGGGTACAAAGTAGCGATTGTAACCAAGTTATTCCAGTATTGTTAGACGAAAGTTTGTTGTATTTGTCTTTAATACAGCAAAACAGTGAAATCTATAATGTTGAATTAAACCAACTTCAAGACTTCTTACAAGATTGGCAACGCAATTGGGATACCATCAAGGAGCAATCAAGCCAAAGGGTAAGCATAGCTGATGTTGCTTCTAATTGGTCAGAACGAGTTTTAAATATGTCTGGTTTATTGAGTTCTTAATCAATTAGCCCCTAGTCTGAGCGATCGCTTGAAACAGGCAATATACTGGTACTATGCCGAAACTTCCAGAGTGCGATTGCTGTCTCTTATACTCACATAATCCTCACCTTGTCTGTACCGTTCACCCTGATGGAGTAGAGGGCCAGAGCTGCTTGGACTTTCGACTTGACCCCAACGCCGAAGCAGAGGAGCTATGGCAACCGGAGAGGGCAAGCTACTACAACGGTGAATTAATACTGCAACCACAACAGAGGTGGACGCAACAGCAAAAGCTGGAGTTACTTGATTGGCATCCAATGTTTACTGGTAAGTGTCCCCAGTGCGGTGCATCCTTTGACCGAGACTACACCTCAAGAGTGCATTGGGATTGTGAATGCGGTTGGATGGATGATTCAATTTAAGATGTTCGTACTTTCTTACTTCCTCGCGCTTAATGCCTGCTGACTTAATTGCATCACAATATTTTGGGGCAATGGGTCTATGACAGCATCAGTCGGCAGAGATTTAATAAAAGCTGTTACCTCTTCCCCAGTTTTGTATTTCCCCTCACTCCAGGCATCAGCAATCTGTTTCGCTACCCGATCAGCATCATCAGGGTTCGCATGGGCGGTAATACATTGAATATCATTACCTGTAAATGATATCCATGTCTGCCAAAGTCCCGTAACTGGATGCTGAACAATCCCTGTGGTCAGTTCATTGTCCTCAAGCACTGATTTTTTCTTTGACCCACCGAATCCTTTAAACATAGCTGTATTTAGTAAACGCTACTTTAAAATGCCCAAAATCAACACAGCGATCGCTCTAGTAAGCTGCTAACAGGTTTGACTCCATCTAGTTGTGGGCGATAATCTACTGGTTTGTACATTCCCATTAATCACCTTGGAACCCAACCAGCTAAATTTATTTTCTGATTTGACCGTCACACCAGCACGCAGAGCAGAGACACTGTTAATGAGCCTTGAGGCGCTGTTGAAGTGGAAATCTCAGATTTTTGAATATCAGCACAAGGTGAGAGAGAACAAACCACCACAGCAGACAGCATTATTTGACCTTACCCCTAAGCACTGCGACCCAGACCAAATTGATCCACTCTTACTGCGGCTTGTGCCAATGTCGTTTTATAGGATACCAGCAAACAGCCCAGGTGATGCGTGTCTCTATTTCATCATAGACTCGGCGGCTTCTGTTGTGTTGTACGTGGGCGAAACGTGCCGCAGTAACAAGCGATGGCAGGGTATACACGCCTGCAAAGATTACATCGCCAGCTACCAGGATTTATATTATCGCTATGGGTTAAAAACAGCAGTCAACGCCGCATTTTGGTGGGATGCTCCGGTTGATCGACGCACACGGCAAGAGTTGGAGTTGAACCTTATTTTGAAGTGGCGCAGTCCATTTAATAAGGAGAACTGGGAACGGTGGGGCCAGCCTTTTGGGTAGGGTGGCTTACTTATGCTTTATGGCGCTACTTTTTCTTTAAACTGTTTCCCAGCAGAGAATGCAGGCACTTTGGTCGCTGGGATAGTCATTGGCTCATTGGTTTTGGGATTACGCCCTTCGCGCTCTGAGCGATCGCGTCGCTCGAATGACCCAAACCCAATCAGCGTTACCTTCTCTCCATTTGCTACAGCCTCGGTAACAACTGACAAAAAAGCACTGATTACTTCATCGGCTTGCTTTTTTGTGATGTTGGTTTTTGCCGCTACAGCATCCACTAATTCGCCTTTGTTCATAAATCGCCCTGAAACATTGCAAGTAATCGAAATTTAGCATTATTACCTCTTATTCAGAAAGGGGAAAAGGAATAATTTCTAGCAGCATACGAAAATTAACAATGCACGGCTACTACTGTGTCGATTTTGCACGATAGATAATCGCTATATTGCTCCAGAACCGTCTAATTGGTGTAACGGTTTCATTTTCGGTTAGGTAAATGCATTCTCATATTCAGCCACAAGAGATAGGATATTATACAGTACTCATGTACTATAAGAGGCTGAATGTGAACCTACTTCATTACAAAGGAGAATACGACAATGAGAAAATTAAAACTTCAAGTACAAATGACCGTTGACGGATACATCGCCGGACTAAAGGGCGAAATGGACTTTATGGCGTGGAATTGGGACGACGAATTAAAACAATATGTCAAAAATATAACTGAACCTGTTGACTGCATTATTCTTGGACGAAAACTTGCCGAAGGGTTCATTCCTTACTGGGGTAGCGTGGCTGCAAATCCTGATGACCCGGAGTTTACAGCCGGTAAGAAATTTACGGACACACACAAAGTTGTTTTTAGCAAAACGCTTGATAAGTCAGAATGGAACAATACCGTTTTAGCAAAAGGCAACCTTGTTGACGAAATCACTAAATTAAAAAAACAAGATGGTAACGACATCATCGCTTATGGCGGCGCGACCTTTGTATCGACTCTAATCAAACAAGGATTGATTGACGAGTTTCATTTATTCGTTAATCCAATTGCAATTGGTGACGGAATGACAATTTTTAAAGAACTTGACAGCAAACAATATCTGACATTAGTAAAAGCTACATCATTTGACTGTGGGATTGTTGTTCTTAATTACGAGCTAAAACGCGAAAAAATATGAGATGAATAGTATTAAATGACTGTACTTACTATGAATAAATCGGAGACAATATTAATTGTTTTAATACAATTTACTTCTCTCAAAAACTGCTCCAACTTTCGTCTAGGGCAGTTTTTTTATTGCACAGTATAAACCGGATTATGAACTGCAATTAATGGTGAATGTCTATTGCTATTTGGTTCATCTTGGCTATGACTATAAAGCGCTTCTATTGAGAATATCCCACATATTTTAGCTTTGACTGATTCTATAATCACCTTTTAAGAAGAAATTGTGTGAAGCTGTAAGAGAATGAAGAATCAAACTTTCTTCTACTAATCAGTTCTAACTTACGTAATTGTAAATATGCCTTCAATTTCCTACAACCGCACCGATAGCCAACAACCACAAAGCATTACCATTGAAGGTTATGTTGTCCGTCCCGGATTACACATTCTCACTTACGAGCAACTCAAGTTGCTACGGGAGCAAACACAGCATCATTCTCAGCTTGAACATTTAGTCAGTCAAGGTGTAATTAAGTTGACTGGTTAATAGTCGCCAGCACGAAAATTCTAACTCGCTACATCTAATTCCACAGTTGCTGGCTGTTGTTGCTCCTTGACAGCACCCAGTGACTCAATAAAAGCGTCAATTGCCTTGGCTGCTGACTGCTTACCTGTTTTCAATTGGGAAAGGATATTTTCGCGTATTGCTGAATAATCTGGTAAGACTTGCTGCTCAACGGAAACAGCCTCTTGTGTTTGTAGGGCAACTCCAGCATTACGCTCATCTATTAAACCCTTAATCTGAGCGATCGCTTGGGCTAATTCCTGCCTAATCACCTGTTTTATCTCTTCCCCATCAGATGTAGACGCAGCTAAAGCATTTATTTCTTGCTTAACTATTTCCTTAATCTCATCACCATTAGATAACGCCAGTCCAGCTTTTGTCTGACCCAGGATTCCCTGGAGCAATCTTGTCGCTGTATGATTCAATGACTCATTTTCAGAAATCTGCATTGCCGATAAAGCTTTGACTTCTGTATCAGTTAGCCCAATTGAAATTGTCACCTTAGCCATACTTTTGATACCTGTAAATATTAATCTCGTGTATTGCTAGTTTTGGGTTATACCGTTTGCACACGGTACTTTGATTGCTGATCATAAATGCTGTATAAACAACTTATCAACGACCCAATTATTAAACTTTGCCTGTGAGCAACTTTTACCCTTAATTTTTTAATTTAGCCTCAAATCAATCAAGTTGCATTACTTCAATTCTAACGCACACTTACCGAAGAAGAATTCAGGAGCCACGAGCCAGAGTATAGCTTGGGTATTCTGTGCAAGCGCTGCTAAAAAAACTGTTGATAAATACTGGCAGCATAAAGACAGAGAGTATAAAGAATATCAATAAAAGCTTACTGGAACCCAAGAGTAAAGAATTATCTAGATTTTAAACTAGTTTTTTTACTACTGCAAAAATTTTGTATCTCGTCTCCCACACCGACTACCCGTTATCGCAGTTTTCACAGTCAGATGGAGTTTTTGAGCGGAGAAACTTATTTTTACATTGTCTACTTAGTGTTTAAAATCTAGCTGGAGTTACTTACTTAAAACAAGTTAATCTTAGGAGTAGTTGATAACAAGAAGTTTTGAATGAGCTTGCCAGACGATAACTTTTGCGGAGCATATTTAAGGTCGAGTATGGCATACGCAATCGAAGTGGGCGCAACACAGGACGATATAACCAATAATAAGCTTTTTTTAAGTGATTCCATTTTGAACAGGCTTCTCGATGCAGAAAATCTGAAATGTCTACAACTAACCCTCTACCCTGATGCATCATCACATTACGACCGTGGACATCATGAGGGTGGAGTCCGCGACTTCTAGCGTAGTCCAAAGCTTTATCGATATCCCGTATTACCTGCTGAGGAATTGGTAAGCCCAAGTGCATACAATCGTACAGAGTTGTTCCATAAAGCCGTTTCAAAATTAGAAAGCTATCTTTGGCGTACAAACACTCAGAAAATGCTGGATGAGAACCTAAACGACGGTAGACTTCTACTTCCTCTTCAAAGCCTGCTCGTCCTGGGGCATAAATTTTAACTACACACTCTGGGTAATCGGGATGATAAACTACTGCGGCATAATTTCCTTTACCAAGCAGCTGCCAGGGTTGTGGAAGATAGCCGACCTGAATGGGATTACGGGGATTAACACTTTCAATTTGTAATCTAGGCAGTAGTTCCTGATAAATGCTTCTGACTAACTGTTCTGGGAGCAATTTGTCCATACCAGATAAGTTTCTGACACCAAAGAACAAGATAAACTACTTGATTTATCTCAACTATTACGGCAACAGTTGGAACTGAGCTTAATTTTGAAATGGCAATCCCTATATTGTGACAACAGAGCTAGCAACATGAAGCCATCGTGGAAAACTACCATAATCTTAACTGCGTAGTTTACCGCCGCAGGCATCGCTGGAGCTACCATGATCGCTATCTTGATTTTCCAAAAAACTAACCAGCCATCCATCGCACTCACCGAAGAATGGACAGCTATACAAGTCATCGATGGGGACAGCATCACAATCCGTCAAACCGATGGCAGCCAAATGTCAATCGAGCTTTGTGGAATTGATGCCCCGGAAGTGAAACAAGATGAAGTTCCAGGACAACCATTGGCTAATGAAGCAAAACAGAAACTACTCAACCTAGTCGCTGCTGCCGATAACCAACTGATGATCGTTCCAGTCGCAAAAGACAGCGATGGGCGTACTGTTGCTGAAGTTATGGCTCATGGACGGGGTGAGGCTGAGATTAGTTTTCAGGAAGAACTGCTCAAGAATGGTTTGGCCAGAACGCGTAACTCTAGTGTGGAGTGTCCAAATCAGTTGGCTTTTGAACAGGCTCAGGACATAGCAAAGGCATCCAAACTGGGAATATGGAACCAGTCCAATTTAGAGAGGCATTGAGACTAAATGTTTAGAGTACTCCATCGCCAGCAGTCCCTAGTGTATCTGGTCAAAGCCACGGATGCCGTCCGTAATCCAGTAATACTTGGGATTGCTTTGCGGTTACTTACGAGCGAATGATTTTACTGTTGGCTGGGATGGAGTTTGGATCATCCCCATTGTTGACTCATCCCTCCTCCTGCATTTAAGGAACTTGCATTCCGCGTTGCACAGCCGGACGTTGCTGCACCATGTCCACCCAGCGTTTGAGATTTGGGTAGTTGTCGAGTGTTAAACCCTGAAATTCATAAATCGCTACCCACGGATAAGTAGCAATATCAGCAATAGAATAGTCACCACAGATAAATTCATTGTCTTGCAGTTGTTTATCTAAGACACCATAAATACGTAAAGTTTCCTTTTCATAACGCTCAATGGCATAGGGAAGTTTTTCGGGTGCAAAGCGTTTAAAGTGGTTAAGTTGCCCAAACATTGGCCCGACTCCTCCCATTTGGAACATCAGCCACTGTAGTACTTGAAAACGGCTTTTTTGTTCAGTGGGTAAGAGTTTACCTGTTTTTTCGGCTAGGTAAATTAGAATTGCACCCGATTCAAAGACTTTAATCCCAGTTTCTTGGTCAACAATGGCCGGAATTTTACTATTGGGATTGATGGCGATGTATTCAGGTGTAAATTGCTGCTGAGTAGTAATGTCAATTTTGTGGACATTGTAGGGCAATTCGACTTCTTCCAACATGACGGAAGCTTTGCGTCCATTGGGCGTGGTAAACGTGTAGAGATCAATCATCTGCTGCTATCCCAAAATCTTGGCAATTTCCGATGGTAGTGTAGCTTTGATTGAGAAATTAGGGTATTAGCCGATAGAGAGATAACAGCAATACTGAACAGGTAGGCGATCGCTTTTTTTCTTCGCTTATCCGTCTGGACACTAGCTCTTAAATATGATTAGCGGTGCAGGGGTGATCCGAGGGAAGCGATGCCGAACGCGCGGAGCGATCGCTTGGTGTCAAGAGCGATTTCCAGATTCGACTGTCAACCAAAACTTTTCCTTTAGGAATCGAGTAAGGGCAATCGCTCACTTTCCAAGAGAACCATCGTAACTATGCTCCCACACTGCCATGAACTCTTCCCACTCCTCGTCTGTCTGGGGTGCTTTGTCTTGTGTCAGTCCCACTATTCGCGCTAGCAACAAGCTTCGTCTAAGCTCTCGCCAAGCTCAACCAACTGGTGTTCTAGGTTGGGGTCGTAGCCTTGGGCTAGTAGCTGGGCATACTCAGTATCGGTGATGCCGAGGTTATGGATGTTGGTCATGGTTGGGGTGGGGGGCGATCGCGTCGGTGGTTTTCATGCTCTCGAATGCTGTTATGCGCTCAATGTCTGGTGTAGCAAAATAAGGGATTATTTAGGTAGGTAATATATAATAATTAAACTAATTTAAATATACTGGTAATTATAGCGATAGATTTAATCCGATGAAACCATTAAATCAAAAGTCCAGATGGGAAGAATGGAAGAGATTGAGAGAGGCTGGGCATGACTATAGAACGGCTTATACTCTATCTTCAGATAATCCTTTAGCTACTCATAATAGATTGAATAAATTAAGGGAAGATATTTTAAGCTATATTAATAGTGGTAAAAAAGATAAATCTTCACCCATACATCAAAAACTTAAAAGGTTTCAAGAGAGTAATAGTAAATATCTTCAAGAAAATAGTGAATCAATGAATGATATTCCAGAAGAATACCGAAACCCCTATTATATATATGGTAGGGATTTAACAGACTTATTATCAGATTAATAATAGTTTAAATTGTTTCCAAAATTAAGTTTTAGAAATTGGTATATTTTTTGAAAACTGAGTGATTGCTTCGTTGCATCCGAGAATTGGGTGGGGGGGATCAGCAGGGAGTATCTATAGGAGAAAATTTTTTACTGTTTTGGAAAGTTATAAAATTTGTAATTAATTATCGAATTTGATATTACTTCCCAAACCACTGATTTAAAGATTCCCGACGTTGTTGATTTCTTTCTCCTGGGGTCATATCAAAAGGACTTTGTTTTTTTAATACTAGTGGGTTATAAATTCCTGTTTCCCAGTTTCCATACATAGGATTAGGTATTGCAATGTAAGCAGGTTTAACTATCCCTTTTGTGATATTAAACATACCGTAAAAACTACGGTTCTTGTCTACATGGTCACGACGTTGTTGGTTATTTGTGCCAATTGTTTCATCAAAATCATTGAGGTTATCGCCAATCAAGGCAATTACTGTATATCTTTTTCCATCAGCATTGCCATTTTTAACAGCTTCTACTCGCCATTGTTTAGAAGTATTCTCTTTGCCGTCAATCTTTTTGGTAAACTCCCCCTTTAACAATACTGTCTGTCCGTTGACTCCTGTAAACCCCACAGATTTTAAATTGTTAATAGTAGCTATTTCTAAATCATTGCTTTTAGCATCTTTAACGCTCTTTCCATCTCGATTAGAAATAAAGAATACCTTACCCCCATTTTTATTTACATAATTAATAAATTCAACTGCTCCCGGTACAGCTTTAGCTTTCTCCTCCTTAATCCATTGATTCCAAGTAGTAATTTCAAAACCATTATTAGTATCTAATAACCCTGCTTGATAGGGGCTATTATCAAGAACTGTTTCATCAATATCAACAATGATGGCGGGACGGGTAATATTTTTTGATTTAGCGGTATCAAAAGTGAGTTTGGCTATATTGAACGCTTGATAAGTTAATGCTCTATATTCTCCAGATTGTTGCACCCAATTAACTGCCAACATTGATTGTTCATTTAATTGTCGATTACTAATTCCTCCTTGTGTACTTTGTTGCAATTGTGACAGGAGTAGTACTGGTAACAACGCGGGAGCAGCAAAGAATTTAGTGGGTAATTTAGACATTTATATTTTGGTGATTATAATGATTTTATTTGTGAAAGTTTAGGATTTATTTGAGGATTTTTTTTGCGATCGCCAATCCCAAGGTGCAGTAAATTGTGAATCTGCCCAAATATTTAAACGTTGTTGTTTAGCTTCAGCTTCAGCCTGTTGTACAATACCAGCACTAGCACAGTTTTTTAGGTATTGACGATAAACCATCGCTAACCCTTCTTTCACTAATATCTGTTGTATGAAAGTACCATCCTCTAAGCGTACCTCAGCAACTTTGCGGCCATAGCGATCAGTATCTACGATATTTAATTTGACCTGATCGCCAATTTTGATAATAGATTCTAGCCGCTCTTTTGCTTGGTTTCCCCATAAAAACTGATTTTTATCAGCAGGGTTATCACTATTTTTTTCTGCATCAGACTTGGGTGTTTCTGCCGTATCTATACAAGCAAATCGCACTCTGATTTCTTGATTAGATACATCAGTGACTGTTATTGTATCGCCATCATCGACTTGCTTGACTTGATAGTTTGACTGTATAGAAGATTTTGGTATATCTTCTAAGATATTTAATTGATTAGGCTCTGTAATTTTTAATTCAAACATTCCTCCTTGTGCTTTTTGGGGTGCAATATTTATGATTTTGACTTCTTTCCCTTGTAAAGCAATTGGATTAGAAGCACCGGAAATTTGATTAAGAATTTTTCGAGGTACAATTATCTGGTAAACTGTATTATCTTTTCCTGACAACTTGAAAGACTCAATTTCATTGTTTTGGCGACTCCATCCATTAATTCTTCCTAATATTTCTGAGGTATTATTAGAATTATTAGATTTTTGATTTTGGGAACTATCACTACAGTAAAAATTAACTGGATTTTGCTGAAAATTTGCACATCTCAAAATTTCTTCAGTTCTTTGAGAAATCTTTATTAATTGTGAATAGTCAGATTCTTCCCCTCCACCATAATTAGCTTGTTTTCTAATATTATCTGGTGCATTGAACAAAACTTTTGTAATTATCTGACGGTCAGATTCAGAAAGTTTAGGTGATAAATAAACATTAGCACCAGGAATTTGCTTACTTAAGTGAATAATTTTCAAATCTTTATCATTCGTGACTGCTTCATAAGCAGCAGCACCTACATCAGCTTTTCCAGTTTTAACTAAGTCTTTAATATCTTTTCCTCGATGTCCCATATCTACCCTGAGACTTTTACCAAATAAGTCATAAGCGGGTACATAGAAACTAGATGCTGAATTAAAATCTCCAAGAGCAATAGTATTTGTAGATTTTAAATCATTGAGAGATTGAATACTACTGGTAGATTTTGTGAATAAGGTAGCCTGATAATATGGAGGATTATTTGGAAACATTCGCGCTGCAAAATGATAATCGTTATTTTTAGCAGCTACAGAAAGTATTGGTGATAAAGTAAAGGCAATATCCCATTCTTTGTTTATCATCCTTTTTCTCGCTTCTTCATAAGAAATTGATTCATCGCCATCAATCACTATTTGCACTTTGTTACCAAATTCAGAACGCAAGTAAGCAGTTAGTTCTTGATAGTAACTAGGTTTGCTTAAAATACCTATGGTTAAAGTGCTTGTATTCAACTTCTGTTCTTTAATCCCACTACTAGAAGACGTTAAAGAAATAGTGGGTGTTGGGGATTTTGCTGATTCAATAGGATTACAACCTGATAAACCCAAAACTCCAATAAATACTAGAAACTTTATGAAATACTGAGGATTGTAAGAATTAAACATTTTTGATATCAAATATATAATAGTTGAGTTTTTTTTGAGAGGTTAATTTGTTCTAATTCCAAGAGTTCGCTTGATTATCTAATTCCTGAATGGCACTGCTTAAATTATCTAAGGTTGTTACTCTGTAAAATTGATCTATATTAGATATAATACTATTATCAATACATGAACCTTTGGGAAACACAATAACACCATATACTGGGAATTTGTTGTGAATACCTAGAGTTCTACTTTTCATTAAAGAATCACAGTAAGTTTTTAATTGATGATAGGGATTTTTACCCCAACATGAGAGAATATGCAGTTTTCTACCTGCTTGCTGACAAATCCATCCACTATTTCGTACATCATCAATAGGCTTGATTAATCCCTTATAAGATTTAGCTTCTAAAATAATACAGCAATTATTCATCACAACGATAAA
Source organism: Nostoc sp. UHCC 0252 (assembly GCF_034931145.1). Classification (NCBI taxonomy): domain Bacteria; kingdom Bacillati; phylum Cyanobacteriota; class Cyanophyceae; order Nostocales; family Nostocaceae; genus Nostoc; species Nostoc sp. UHCC 0252. The sequence continues at coordinate 31,346 of NZ_JAYGHE010000062.1, forward strand.
ATCAGTAAATCTACTGCCTTGTTTACCAGAACCAACGTCAAATTGTATTTCTACTCTGGCATCAGAAAAATTGTGTTCTAAAGATTTTTTAATAGCTACTTCAAAATCATTTAAGGGATGTTTACCAGTTTCCTCTATATAACGTTCCATTTCTTCAGCTAAGGCCTCTGATTGAGCTTGTGCTTGGTTAGCACATTTTTCTAATTCTTGCTCTCGTTTTCGGGATTCTGATAGGGAATTTTTTAAAACCTCTAATTGATTTTTAAGTTGTTTTTGTACTAACCTTTGATTAGCTAATTGCTGTTCTAATTTAGCAACTATTTTTTGGGAATTTTCCTCATTAATTCGCAATTGCTCTAAATTAGATTCAACTTGAGATCGAGAATTTTTAATCTCATGTATTTGTTGTTGAAGTTCTTCTACTTCATTTTCTTTTTGTTCATGTTTGACATTAGCCTCTAACTGTTTTTTCTGAATAATCTCTAATCGCTGGTTTAATTGTTCAATATTTTGTTGATATTGTTTTTGTTTACCTAGATTTTGTTTTGATTGTAATTTAGTCTTTTCTAGTTCGTTTTGTAACTCTACTGAATCTGTATTCGTTGATAAAATGTTCATTGATTCGCTAAGTTTAACAATTTCCTCTTGAAGTCTAGTATTTACAATGCTTAGATTATTGGCATCATTCGTTAATTTATTGCGTTCATCTTCTCTCTGTTGTTGCAGTAATTTAAGCTCATTAATTCTCTCAGTTAATTGAATTTCTAAAGATTGATTATTATTTATTAATTCCTGCTCTCTTTTTTCAGCTTCTTCAAGATCGCGCTTTATTGTTTGTTCAGCCAATTCACGTTCACGTCGTCCGTTTTCTTCGGAAATTGCAAGATCGCTTAGTCTTCTTTCTTCAGCAATTGCAAGGTCACTTAGTCTTCTCTCTTCAGCTAACTCACGTCCTTTACGTGCATTTTCTTGTCTTGCTTGAGCTAATTCGAGTTTCTGTCGTGCTATCTCTTCACCAACCCGTTTTTTATAAAGAATAAATTCCAAAATACTCCAGATAAGAAAAGTTCCGCCAAAACATGCTGCGAAAGTAGTTGCGTAAGTTTGAATCCTACTACTTCCAGAAAAAGGATTGCTTAAAAATGTTGTAATATCCTCTTGAAACGTTGGTCTTACACCTCTAACATAATAAACCCTACCTATAACACGACCTTGATTAGTGAAACTTGTAGCACTGCGTTCAGTATCTTGAGGTTTACTATAAGTCCATTGTGAAAATACAGGTGGTGGATCAAGCAACACATCATAAGGATGATTTTTTAATTGCTGTGGATCAAGAGCCACTTGCCATCTTTGAGATTTTTCAGAATTTTTACCTGAATACGAAATGATTTTTTGTCCACTAGAGTCTGTTACAATCAACCCAAATAAATTATAGTTACTATCTAAGGTACGCTGTACTTCTTCTGGTTTTCTGTTAATAATTGCATAAGATAGTTTTGTTGGTAAAGTATGAGATAAAATATTAAAATCAACAGTTTGAACGCGGAATATTGTTTGATTCCAGTAGTTGTTATAACGGTCAAAAGTGACTGCCCCACCAATTCCAAAACTAATTATTCCTGTTGTTGCTAGTCTAGCTAAGACTTTTAGTATTCCTCCTCTATTGGATGTTTGAGGTGCTTGGGTATTTTTGCTGTTGACCATTTGATGCTCCTTCCTTTATTTTTTGCAATCACTACATTTAGTTGGTATTAAGATAAAAAATACTCTGAATAATATTGAATGCTTAACACTGATGAAAGTGTGTGATCGCTTGGGTTCTCTCTAGGAATGAAGAGTGTCACTACCCCTTTAGCTCATGAACACGCTGCCACTCCTGCTGTGTGATTTTGTAATTGGTAGCATTGGGCTGACGAATCACAGAAAGATTTTTCAGCACAGAATCTTGTTTTAAGTTTTCCCTCAGCAGAGGCTTTTCTAACAACTTGCTGGTAGATCGAATCTTTGCACAAGGTTTAACACCAATGCGGGTAGTATCTATCCAATATCAGGTGGGTTTACAATAATCTTGGGAGGTTCAATAATCTCTGCAATTGCATAGATTCCCGCCTTATCGCCAAACTTCCTTTCTCAGTACTCCATCACCAGTAACCATGTCTTTGGCATAGCGGGTAGCCAGCCACGGCATCTGCTCAAAGTCGCGGATGCCGTCTATGTGCGATAGTATTTGGGATTGCCTTGAAATAGCCAGTTTGCCATATTGGTAAGCTAATTAATTTTTGATTACTCATCTTCATCTACGGCATCGCTAAATGCTGAATCATCCACAGCCAATACAGGCTTGCCCATAGCAGCTTCAATTTTGGCAAGTATCATCCGTTGACGCGATGCCATGAAACCCTCAAAGTCGTCTTGTCGAAGTGTTATTGCGTCGATTTGATGAGTTGCCAAAATCACATTCATGCCTGCATCGTCTAGCTGAACACTGTCATGCTTTTGAAGCTGAACCAGATATTCGCTTGGAGCTTTACCGCCAATCATGCGATTTGCCTTAAACGATATGGGAGTTTTGTTGAGGATAGAGTTATAGCGAGATGCGGGAATACCCTGCTTGTCACACCAACTCTTGGGGAAAATGTGATGAATATCGAGTTTGCGTTCTTCCCAATCGGTTTCATCCAAATCTCGTATAGCAACTTTCCAGAAAAAGTCTTGAGCGCCTTCACGCTGAACTAAGATATTGATACCTTTATATGCAGCGCTATTGCGGGAACGTAAAGTACCTAACCGCGTAGGCTGGAAGTTAGCATCCCTAACAGTCGAAGGTTCTTCCTTGTTACCCTCAATCCAGTCTATAAGTTCCTGAATGTCCAAAGCTATACGGGTTTCAACAGCCCCACCGTACAATTCACCGAGGATACCACACCAAAACCAACGAGCGATTTTGTCATAGATTTTCGGTTCAAGCCAGCGATCGCCAAGGAATGCCATAACCACAGCAAGCGGAACAAGTTGGGTACGGTAGGGTAAATCGTTGGTAGAGAAAAACGATTCTTGACGTAGAAATTTAGCTGCTTTCCAGTAACCTTGCGTAAGAGGCTGTTTCCATTTTTGGTAAGCATCTAGAGGTAAAGACAAAACTGCTTCGCGCTTGGCAGTTACACCTGTTATTTGCTTGCCAGTTTTACCCGCCTTTAAGTCTTCCCTTCGTTTATCCCAAGTATGCAGTAGTGTCAATCCTTGAAGAAACTCAGTAGGTTGAACCTCGCGTAACAAACTTTGCTTTCTTAGATGCGGTTGAGTACCTTCGATAGCTTCGTGAGCATTACCAAACCATTCATCCCGAAGGTTTACATTATCAATAGCGTAAGTAGCAGTCATGAGTTCAAATACTGAGAGGGAAACACCTCCGGTATTGACTTTCTCAAAGACAAGGCAGACTGCTTCTTTCTTGTTTTCTTTGCTGAGTTCAATGATCGGAATGTTATAGTTACGAAATTCATTCACAACCTGTTTACGAAATTGAGCATATCGCCCGAATTTTGTAACGTCGTAGGCAAGCAATCCCTCTTCCCATTCGTCAGAGTTAAGGAGCTGGTTACAAGGAAAGTAAAAGTTCTCATATTCCTTTTCTGGAGTGCTGAGATCCAGCTTTAGATCGCGTCCAAAATTTTCTCGCACAGTCCGATCAGTATCAACGCTAATAATCGCACTTTCATAATGCTCTTTCCCTAATAGGGCTGTTTCGATATCAATGTAGTAATAGCGATGAAGTAGTTTTTTCTTGTAGTCACGAGTTTGTACTGGTTGTGTAAACATTAACACTTGCGTTAATGAAGTCAGTCTCTGTTGTCCATCAAGAATCAACTTTTCTAATTTGCTGAGTACTGCTTTTGTTAGCTCTACTCCTTCAATGGGACGCGCTTTAAACTTCGCATCACCACCTGCCTCTAGTAACATGATTGCTCCGACAGGAAAGGCACGAGCAATACTTACTAACAGGGATCGGATATGTTCGTCATCCCAAACCCACCCTCGTTGAAAATCGGGCAGTTGAATTTTGCCAACTACAATATCGTTTAGTAAAGTGGCTAGACTTGTCTTGGTAGAATCAAATGTAGACATATAGATATTTCTTCTGATAGCTTTTTTGAATGCTTCGTGAAAAGTGTCGAATATCAATAACCAGTTCAAAATTACTTAGTGAGAATAAGCCAAGGCATCTCCTCAAAGCCGCGGATGCCATCACTAATGCGATAATACTTGGGGTTGCCTTGAAATAGCCAGTAGGTCATTGTTTAGTAGATGTGCTTGTTTGGTTGGAATTGGCGATCGCTTACTAATTATTCTGCTGCGTTCCGATCCTCACGGAGGTAGAGCGAAAATTCACGCAATTCAATTTCAAACGCACTCAACAGAAACTTGATTCTATCTCGAATAGCATTAGCTGATAAATTGCCTTCCGCACAGATACCACTGTTAATTTCGATAGCTTTTCTCAAGCTGCTTTTATCTCTAGAGAAAAATACTCCACCACGAACAGTTTTAGCATCAGGGCTGTCTACAAACTCTTGAAAACGTTTTATATCCTTAGCAGCTAATTGCTTACAAAATAGTTCATAGAGATACCGCCAAGTATTAATACCCTTATAAGCTTGTCCTTGCAATATAAAACCATAAGGACGTTTGTAAGTAAAACTTTCATCAACTGTATATGGCTGAGTTGTATCAAGCTCTTGAGTAATACGCTCATGCTCTGGCGTTCCCTTTTGGGCAATATCCGCTACTTCAATATGAATGTTAGTAAACTGTTCTATTAGTTGTGAGATATCAGAAGCATTCTGATTAAAGTTATCTAGATTCTGATTAAAAACTAACTTAAATTCAAATCCTTTTTGCAGTGCTTGGGAATCATTATGATCAATGTTGAGCCAAATATCATCAGAAAGCGCTAACAGATTTTCTTGTACTCGTTCAAGGTCAGCTAAAATTTGTTGTACTCTTTTCTCCATTGTTTTTCTCCATTAATAAGTAAATTAGAAAACATTAATTAGAATTCAATTTCTAGTGAACATCAAGTTAGATTCTGTGCTTAATCAGTTCTAGAACAATTATGGATATATAGGTTTTACACCTTTACCACCATTAGGCGTTTTGCAATACCAGCGTAAATCACAGCTTTTACAATCTTGTTCACTGATATTACCTGGAGCAGCAGCTTCCCATTGATTACTACAACGTGATTCCTCAATCTGATTTACAGTTTTAGTAAACTCATTTATAGCTACTTCAATTTCATCAGGTTCAATACTGACTTCAATTAAAGCATTAACTGGACGCTGAGATGGGCAAGTATCACCATCAAGTTCATTAAGAAAATACAGAACTGCTTTTTTGGGTAAAACACCATATTTACGTTGGTAAAGGTAAGCATAAACCCGCATTTGAAACTCATAAGTTTCTAAATCTTTTGGATTTAAACCAAGACGGCTACTACCTTTGTAGTCCCACATCTCACAGTTTGCAGGATCTGTATTTTCATTGATTGAATCTATCAGTAAATCTACAACTCCATGAAGAATATGACCTACTTGATCTGCTTGTAATCTGTGTTCTGTATCTCTAACTCTTGGGTATAATGCAGCACCTTCTAAAGCGTTGAAGTATTGTAAAATCTTTACAGCTTGAACTCTGGTATTTGACCTAATGGCCAGAATTCCTTTACTATTTAGACCATTCTCAACCTGAAGAAAATATTTAATAATATCGCTTGGTGGTAATGGTACTGTCTTTTTATCCTTCTGTGCTTCTTGAACTTCATCAAAATAGTTACGGATTTCTTCTTCTTTTAGTGTCAGCCCATTATCAGGTAGTAATCCTTTGGTTGATGGCTCAGTTACTCCATGAAAATGAGCATGGCATCGATCTAAAACTTGATGAATTACAGTACCAAAGTAAGTTTGTGTTTGCTGTGCAGGTGCATACTTATGGACATTAAAAGCAGCATATTGAAGCCCACATCGTCGAAAGGAAACGACATCTTGAGTAACGCTATATCGACGCTTGATAATCGTCTTATTAGATGCAGGTATAGAAATACCTTTAAAAGGTTTTGACATAATTATTTAAATTAAAATTGTATTTCTACGGAACTCAGTAGGATTACGAAACGGTGCAGCTACATGGTTTTTGATATGATCCTGAGTACCTACTAAAACCAGACCATACTGTGCGCGTGAATAAGCCACATAAAGCAAGCGAATATCATCTTCAGTTGCTAGTAGGTCTGGAGTTCTAGTACTTCTAGAATAAATATCTTGTCGAAATGGCTCTAAATCACGCTCAAGGATTTGCGCTGCTCCAGCTTTTTTCTTTTCACCAAGTTGTGCAACAAAAACAAAAGGAAACTCTAACCCTTTTGATTGATGAATAGTCATGATAGGAAGATAACCTTGAGGCACTATTACTTCTTCATCCTCATCATCGTCAATCCCAGCATCGATTAAGTAGCTGGTAAACATCATATAAAAACGATTTAGGAAATCTGGCTCAATACCATTTTTATCTATGTTTGAACGCAGACCATCTAACTTAAAACTATGATAACCATCAAAAAGACGGGTAACTTTGGAAAGCCGTAAATTTCTTACTGGATCTTTCTTCCATGTCCTGAATGGCTCTAAAGCAAGAATACGATAGATTATTTCTAGCAAATTGAGGTTTAGAAAAACGCTTTTCGTAGTAGATGCACAGAGTCTAGGTAGTTCTAGATTACTACGGTTTAAGTAGTCAAATAATTCACTAGCAGAGTAATTAGGGTTTTGTTTTAAACTTGAGAGAGTCTGAAACCATTCCTGGATAGTTTTGACCCATGAAAGTGGTTCTCCTTTGAAGCCTTTATAATCATTAAATGTATGTTTTATATCGATAACTTGTACTAAGGCTGCTAACAAACATTGTACTTCCTCCGATTCCATAAAAGATTTCGACCGAGGATTATAAACGCGAATATTGTGTTGCTGAAATGCCTGAATATAAGGCCCTGCATTTTTTGGTGAATCTTTAGCACTACGTAAAAGTAAAACGCATTGACTGAGATCGGATATAATTCCATCACCCATTAAATGGTCTTTGATTAATCCAGCTACAGCGTTTGGCAAATCTCCCGCTTTTTTCCGTTCAAGCCAAGAAACAGCAGGGTATGTACCTGCAATAGAAGATGCAGCCTTAACTGGATTTTTATCAGGCGCACGTACTCCAGGGGCTATCATCTCTGGAAACGAAGTAATGTATTTATTGAAAAAACTAACTATATCAGTGTGCGAACGATAGTTCTGATCCAATTGAATTTTTTTAGGAGATTTACCTAAAGCTGCCATGCAAGCTTTATCAAAATTGACCATGCAAGATACATTTCCACCTCGAAATCGATATAGTGCTTGATCGTCATCACCCACTACAGTAATACTATGTGAACTTTGATTAGCAAGAGCTAGGTAAATTCTTTCTTGAATCGGGTTAGTATCTTGATATTCGTCAACAAGTATATGTAGCAGAGGCGGCTGGTTTTCTCCATCTCCTTCTAAAAATCTTTTTCCAGCAGCAGAGGTTAAAAATTTCAGAAAACAACCTTGAAGATGAGCAAAATCACATCTGTACTTACTTCGTAACTCTTGAGTATACTGCTGATAAGAATCTGCTAGTGTTGCCCAGTTATCTCCAGCTAGAAACATTTTGTCTACGTCAATATTGTCTTCTACAATATGGTTGAAAAGAGTTACTGCTGCCTTGGCACGTTTCCACTTACTAGGACAGTAATCTTTACTTCGCCAATCAGGAACAGTGTGAGCAAACTGTGTCCAAAAGTTTAAATCTTGATAATTTGCTATTGAGGCAGAACGATAAACGAATAAATCCTGCTCTACCTGATTTAGCAAGCGAACATTTTGGTATTCTTCATAACGGTATTCTTGAAGAATATCATTGCATAAACTATGTAGTGTGCCTATTCTTATGTCAGCTAAATCTACTGATTGAAGGCTAGAATCTGCCTTTTGAAGCGCTGCCAAATAACTTGCAAGGCGGTCTTCAAGATTACGTGCCGCTTTTTGAGTAAAGGTAGTTAATAAAATAGAGCGCGGTTTAACATTATCTACACAAAGTAGCTTTAAGGTGCGTGTAACCAATACTTCGCTTTTTCCCGAACCTGGCCCTGCTAAAAGCCATAAAGAACCTCCGCTATACTCAACGGCTTCTTTTTGCTTGTTATCCAGGTCATACCCACGAGCATTAGGTTGAGCAAGACAGGTATGAAAAGTTGTTAAATTTATCATTGTTACTTCACTTCTACTGTTGCACTGGCATCATTGCCGAAAACATCAACCAGACGAACTGCGATCGCACGTTTCCCGGCTGACAGTTCTGGGCTTGTAGCCATAGTTACCACAGTTGATGCTTGTTTCCCATTACCACGGATAGCCTGCCAAGTAGAGCGGAAGGTTTTTCCGTCATAGTCCCAATCAATCGCCCAATAGTCGATGAGAGCAGCAAAGTTGTCTTTAATAGCCCTGCGGAGTTCTACCTGCTGTGCTTCTGGAATGGGATAGTTCATCAACACATAGCGGTCAATCTTCAGAGTAATGACTACTTTGCCATCGCCAGCATTGCTCACTTCTGGCTTGCTAACTTTTAGGTAAGGCTTTTCATGGAATGTAATTTTGTCCCGCAGACTGTCTAACTCGGCTTCATTCTTAGCTTTCTTAAGATAGTTGTAAATTTCTGGGGGAATGGTCAGAGGTTTGATGTCCACCTTGAGCGGGGTTCTCAACGCCGCTTTTCGGTTCTCTAGTTCGGTGTTGAAATTGTAGTCATAATCCCAAGCCAATACTACTAGTGTCTTATAGCCTGTACCGTCGAGAATTTCAGCTTCTTGAGCCAATTCGATTACTTTTTTAGCTGTAACGGGTCTATCTGGATAGCCTACATACACCAATTCAGGTTCTTCCCCATCAGGGGTGTGGCTTCCAAGGTCGGGGCGATCGTTTCTAGGCGCTGCTCCGTACAGCTTAAGGATAATTCTTTGCATTTCATTGATTTTGCTACCAGAAAGATAAATCATGTGGCGCTGGTAGTTACCAATGTTTTCTAGCAGAAAGGGTTTAGCACCCTGATTAACTAGGCGGTTACGAGAGACTTGGATACCTACTTTGTCCAAGTTGCAGCCAATCCATCGGCGGTTTAGTTTTTCTGCTACTGCCATTGTTGTACCACTGCCGCAGAAGAAATCAGCAACTAAATCGCCTTCATTGGAGGAGGCTTTGATGATACGTTCTAGCAGGGCTTCTGGTTTTTGTGTGGGATATTTTGTATCCTCTAATGCCTGAGAATTGACAGGAGATATATCTGTCCAAATATCATCTACAGGTGTACCAGGCTGTTCATCTAAATACAAGCGTTTCTCGTAACTTCCATCAGGTCTTTTTACAACCCTTCCTGTTTCAATATATTTATCAATTGTTTCCTGTGTAGTTGTACCAAGCCAGTGTTCACGGTATCTACGACCGTTTTCATCAACTCGATTGTAATGACTCTTTATGTATGAATCTGTGTAAGGTACATATTGAGGATTAAAAATAAATGAAGCACTCCTTGAGTACCATAAGATTGAATCATGAGCGCGTCCATATTTTTTTAGTCCTTTGTATCCTGATGAAGTCTGCCTTTTCCATCGGATACAAGATTGATAAAAAGCGAATCCATATATCTCATCCATAACTAGCCGAATAAGGTCAATTAGTCGCCAGTCAAGATGAATATAAATACTGCCCTGCTCACTTAATAGCCTCTTCGTGAGTTGTAATCGGGGGTAAATCATATCGAGATAAGAGTCTACTCCCGCTTCCCAAGTATCTGTATAAGCTAAACGTTCAACAATGCTGGCTTCTTTTTCTACCTGCTTACCCTCTATAGTTATGTCATAAGAGTAATCAGCATCACTATTAAATGGTGGATCAATATAAATTAAATCAATCTTGCCAGCATAGCCTTGTGTCAGTAGTGCCTGCATTGCCAACAGATTATCGCCCCAAATCAGACGGTTCATTTTGGACTTATTTATTTCATAATTGCCCATATATTAGTCCTTTTATTTATTCTAGTATTATTGGATTTATTCAAATTCATGAATTACAAATAAAGGAAAGTTGCCTTGGTCTAGCTGAGGATTTGGAATCACAATTTCAGCCGTTTGAAACTCAATATCTCTTGGATTTGAAGCACGTTTTGGCTTGGTATCCCACCCAAGTTTTATTGAATCTTTGCGTCTACGTCTCGTTGGTTCAGTCATAATTGCTCCTAAATATTCAAACCTAATTCACCATAAAGCCCAGCAATCAATGCTTCGCGTTCCATTCGCATTATTGGCAGCAGTGCATTAAAGGAAGCACCTTCATTTGCCTCAAACACGCTCTGCTTCAGGATGATGTACTCCCACTCTTGAGGCTGCGATCCTGGCGGGGTTACTGTAGAAGCAGCCTTACACCAAGCAACAGCAGCTTGAGCCTTCAAAGCTGTGCTAGGGTCGCCTATTAGATGGTCGCCCTTTGTCTCAAACAAAAATATCTTGTCAGCAGTTTTAACCAGAAAATCTGGCTCATACTTGCGCTGAATTCCTCGGTCATCTCGCCACGCAATAATCAAATCGTGCTTCCGGTCTAGCTTGGCAAATGCTAGAACTTCCGGCGATGGATTCAGCAATTTGCTAATAATCTTACGTTCAAATCCTCCGTTAACAGTTTGCACAGCCTGATAGGGATAAATACAGCGCTGTACAGCTACCATGTTTAACTGTCGCATCAATAGCCGAGAAACATCAGACAGCTTGCGCCATACTGCCCCAGGCTGATATTGCAAGTCACCCGTCGCCCGTGCGATCGCTGAACGGATTTGTTTAACGATAAAATCAACTATCTGCTGACTCTGGAGAACTAGATAGTTATCAGGGTCAGTAAAATCAATGTCTTCGATGAATAACCAACGGCTGACATATTCATCCGCTAAAGCAGTAATCTCAGAACTGAAAGCAGTTAGGTGCATCATCTTACCTGACTGTGTAACCGTCCTGGCTATTTGCTGTAGGAAAAAGTTGTAGTCAAAGTAATCGTTTTCCAGTACCCAAGTTTTAGCTTTCGTTTCTGTCTCAACGTGAACGTCAGTTATCAACGTTTTAGCTGACATCTGTTTTTGTAATGAAAACTTGACTGGGTAATGCCCCAAAGAATTCACTTCAATATCAGCCAAGTTGGGAATAGGGGTATTGTCAAAGATTTGTATCGGCCAGCAAATGTCATACTTGGGAATTCGTAAAGTATCAGCATCTACTACAACTAAATCACCCGCGGCCTTTTGTCCCGAACTGTCACCTGAGCCAACAGTGTAACCCTGGGATCGCAAGTAGTTCTCGTAAAAGTCCTTAAACTTGGGGTGTTCCACCAGGAACAAACAATCAAAAGCGTTGCTGGGCTGTTCCCGATTGAGAAGTTGTTGCCGTGCTTCTTTCTTTAGGTCTTGGATTTGGTCATACTCAGGTTTGTAATCTGGGAACATTACCCGTAGACCACGCCCAACAACTTGCTCTAGGAGTAGGTCAGCTTCACTGGCTCGGAGCATGACAATTACACAAATGTTATGACGGTCAAAACCTTCTCGAACTGATAGCACCGAAACTACCACCCGCAAAGGTTTATTGTCGATGTCGATGTCTTCTAGCTTTACCTCAGCAGCCTTATAGTCAGCGTCTTTCAAGTTGGAGTGATAAACCACCACGCGATCGCTGTCGTAGTAATTACCATCTTCATCAGGCAAGGCGGCGAAGTGTTCCCCTACAAGGTCAGCAACATCCGTTTCCTCAGCTAATACCAACATTACAGGCTTGCGGTTAATCCCATTAACTTTGAATTCCTGTGTCAGCTGCTCTAGTTTGGATTTGCCAATCTCCAGCATGATTTTCTGACCACGGGACAAGCCAATAATTTCACCCCGCTTTCTTCCTGTAGCTGGTGTGCGTTCTGCCCTAAAGTCCAAATCAGCTAAGTTAGCCCCCTGGCGCTGTTCCAAGAATAGCTGC
>NZ_JAYGHE010000063.1:0-30457 GCF_034931145.1 Nostoc sp. UHCC 0252
ATTGAAGGTGTTTGCGGGGATTATGAAATTGAAAGCTGCGTCTTCTGTTGCTTGTTGAGGAGCGATCGCATTTGCTACGACTGGATTTTGGTTAACCCTGTAGCGTACCACAGCAAAGTTATTGGCGCTTACTCCCGCAACTATTATCGTACCATCGTGTTGGGTAAGAGCATAGGCATTGTCAGCACTGCCTGTACCGATATCAGTAGTGATGATGCCAGTAGTGTTGAAATCAGTATCAAGCGTACCATTACTGTTGTAACGTACTAAAGCAAAGTTACTTCTACTCGAGCCAGCCACAATAATTTTGCCATCTGCTTGCACGCTAACGCTGTAGGCGACATCAGTACTGCCCAAGTTAGTAATGACCTTGCCAGCATTTCCAAAATTTGTGTCAAGATTACCTTCGCTGTCGTAACGTACCACAGCAAAGTCACTACTACGCCTTCCCGCCACTAGAATCTTGCCATCATCTTGTATGACAACGCTGTAGCCGATGTCGGTACTGCCCAAGTCAGTAATGACTTTGCCAGCATTTCCAAAACTTGTGTCGAGATTACCTTCGCTGTCGTAACGTACCACAGCAAAGTTATTATTACTTACTCCTGCTACCAGAATCTTGCCATCATCTTGTATGACAATACTATAGCCGATGTCGGTACTGCCCAAGTCAGTAATAACCTTGCCAGTACTACCAAAATTTGTGTCAAGATTACCTTCGCTGTCGTAACGTACCACAGCAAAGTTATTATTATTACTTACTCCTGCTACCAGAATCTTGCCATCATCTTGCAGGGCAATGCTGTAGGCGATATCAGTAGTACCCAAGTTAGTGATGACCTTGCCAGCACTACCAAAACTTGTGTCGAGATTACCTTCGCTGTCGTAACGTACCACAGCAAAGTCACTACCACGCCTTCCCGCCACTAGAATCTTGCCATCGGCTTGCAGGGCAATGCTGTAGCCGAAGTCGGTACTGCCCAAGTCAGTAATGACTTTGCCAGTACTACCAAAACTTGTGTCGAGAGTACCTTCGCTGTTGTAACGTACCACAGCAAAGTTATTATTACTTACTCCTGCCACCAGAATCTTGCCATCATCTTGTATGACAACGCTTCTACCAATGTCAGTACCGCCTAAGTCAGTAATAACCTTGCCACCACTACCAAAACTTGTGTCGAGAACTACAGATAGAATTGAAGTGTAGGTTGCTATTATTTCTTGCCTAAACACCAAATGAGGAACAATATCCCCTGTACAAACCTCAAGTTCCCAATCACCACCTAATGCAGAATTTCCCGTCAAGTCATTAGATGCCGCTACTACTGCACTTGTCAATTCGCTCAGACAGTTTATAAACAATACACCTGATTCTGTTTGAGCTACGTTGCAACCATACAACAGTAGTTGTGCGTCTTCACTCAAAGCATTTGCCCAACCCATAAGGTCTGCTGCGTAGTGGTTGAGGGTTTTGCCGCTAAGTTGACTGTTGCCTAAATAGATACATCCTGGTGCGCCGTGAGAAACAATGTGGAGGCTAGTAACTCCCTGATAAGACTCCAGCACTTGACTAATTTGCTTAATGCCATCTTGGTTGGCATCTAAAACGACAACAGAGGTATCTGCTAAAACACCCATTACCAAACTTTGGTAATCCTCAACCTGTGGGTCGATAAAAACTATGCGAGTAGAATAAAAGTCTAAGGTTGGGTTAGTACCAATATTGGTAGATAATGTTTTTTTTATAACAGAAGGCTTTGTCATAATTGTCCAATAGTAAGTACCTGATGTTGAGCAAAAATGAAAGTTTTTGCAGATAATTTGTGGTAGATGCATTCAATTTAGGAATAAAATAAAATCTTACCCTCAGTAAATACACTAGTTTAGTCGATGAAGTCTTGATAAATTTTCAAGCATAAAAAGTACCTCAAATGCTTGATAATAAAAGGAAATATCTTGATTAGGTAAAAACCTTTCAAAGTCGGCTAAGTAAAAGGTAAGTCTCAAATAATACAAAATTTTTATACTCTTTATCTTATGAGCTAATTTCTTAGAAAGTGCGCTAGAGAAGTGCATACAATAAGCAAGAGAGAAAAAGGCTTTTCAAGTTGTACTGAGTTTTTTCAAAAATCAAATAGGAGTCCTAGTATGATGCGGTAAGTATCGTCTAGGCGAAGACAGATTATGACGCAAACAATTTCAATCAACGACTCCGGGCGCTTGCAACTCACACCGTTAGAAATTCCATCCCGTCTACTGTTAGGCCCAGGGCCATCAAATGCCCATCCCACAGTTCTCCAAGCGATGAATACCTCACCGGTTGGGCATCTCGACCCAGCTTTTCTCGCCCTCATGGATGAAATTCAGTCGTTGCTGCGCTACGTATGGCAGACAGAAAACCCACTCACCATTGCAGTCAGTGGTACGGGAACAGCCGCAATGGAAGCAACGATCGCTAATGCTGTTGAACCTGGTGATATAGTTTTGATTGGTGTAGCTGGTTATTTTGGTAATCGCCTCGTGGATATGGCTGGACGTTATGGTGCTGATGTCCGAACCATTACGAAACCTTGGGGACAAGTCTTCAAGCTTGATGAACTCAAAACTGCCCTAGAAACTCATCGTCCGGCTATTTTAGCTCTAGTTCATGCCGAAACTTCTACTGGTGCAAGGCAACCTTTAGAAGGAGTTGCTGATTTGTGTCGTGAATTTGGCACTCTGCTGTTAGTGGATACTGTGACAAGTTTGGGTGGTGTCCCCTTGTTTTTGGATGCTTGGGGAGTTGACTTAGCCTATAGTTGTAGCCAAAAAGGGTTGGGTTGCCCGCCTGGGGCTTCGCCTTTTACGATGAGTGCGCGTGCCGTTGAAAAATTGCAACAGCGTCAAACTAAGGTTGCAAACTGGTATTTGGATATGTTGTTACTGGGTAAGTATTGGGGCGCTGAACGCACCTATCACCATACAGCACCGATTAATTTATATTATGCATTGCGGGAAGCATTACGTTTGCTTGCAGAAGAAGGGTTAGCAAATTCCTGGCAGCGTCATCAAAAAAACGTAGAGTATCTCTGGGAAGGGTTGGAGAATTTAGGATTGAGTATGCACGTTGAGCAAGAGTATAGGCTACCGACGCTTACCACTGTCTGCATTCCAACAGGAGTAGATGGGAAAGCGATCGCACGGCAGTTACTCAATGAATATAATATTGAAATTGGTGGTGGTCTTGGCGAACTAGCGGGTCTTGTCTGGCGCGTAGGGCTGATGGGCTTTAATAGCCGTAGGGAAAGTGTTGAGCAATTTTTAGCAGCACTAAGACAGGTTTTACCTAAGTAGTTTTTGGGTGGAAATAGTGCGTTAAGCTACCGTTAACGCACTTTATCGGGCACTACAATCATTACCAGTTACAAGAAGCAACCAAGTTAGCTACTATCTCAACTAGTTCGTCTGGGTCAACGGGTTTAGATACATGAGTGTCAAAGCCAACTTCTAAGGCACGGATCCGAGCCTCAGTATCAGCATAAGCTGTTAAAGCTATAGCCGGGACTCGTCCACAATTCTTTGATTTGAGCGCACGAAATTTGCGGATGAAAGTGTAGCCATCTTCCCCTGGCAACCCAATATCAGAAATTAAAACATCAGGCTCCAATTCGGATAATACTTGGCGTGCCGCATCTGCTGATATTACTGGTATCACTTTTGCTCCATCCATTTCCAACACAGTAGTGATGAAAAAGCGAGTATCATTATCATCCTCAACTACCAGAATATCTAAACCAGCAAGAGTTCCAGAAGTTTCCATAAATGAAATTTTATCGTAAATTAAAGGGTTTAAATCCCCCTTTTGCAAATATCTTTATGGTCTTTCCCAGATACCGGGAAAATTAAAGTAATTAAGAGTGTTCCAAAAAATAAATGATCCAAAACCCGTCATTGCGAGCGAAGCGAAGCAATCGCAAGGGCTGGGATTGCTTCGCTTCGCTCGCAATGACAATTGAGCGTTTTTTGCTTGGAGTACTCTAATAATTCGTAATTTATAATTACGAATTGTTAACTAACGAGTATTCGTTACTCGCTCACTGTGAGAAAAAACCAACAAACAGTAGAGGCAAGAGTATTACTAGGGACACAATTAATACGAGGGTTGCTGGCTCGATTTTAATCTGGTTCTTTTGTGGATCGCGCATTTTGCACTCTCTCGAACAATAAGTATATTAACTTAGCCTAAAGGATGTTTATCTCTTATTCCAAGCCCAATCAGGTTGAAAAATATAAATTTTTCGCAACCTTATCGTCCTATCAGCTTATTTCTTCCAAGGTAGTTTAGTTCCCATTTCAGTCAATGCTGAGAAGATGAGATAGAGGACGAGTAACCCAGCGCCCGCTAAGAAAGCCAGTAAATCATTATCCATAAATGCTATTTACTAAAACTTCGCTAATCATAGCGAAATCTACTAATATTTAGCATTTTTTTGAGCCTGCAATCTTTGGTCTTCTGGATTTAAACTGTACCAGCCATACCAGTGACGAACTGCTAACCAAACGGTTGAAAGCAAACCCGCTAGGCTAAGGGTAAGGCCGCTGAAAGGTACTAACAATCCAAAGATTGGTAATACGGCTCCAGCAATAGTGCAGATAATAGCAGCCAGGGAAGCACTGCGACTAGCTCCCAATCCCCATGTCAAAAATAGTAAGATGATGGAAATTAAAGTCCAAGCCAACTGAGCATTGATGACACGAGCCAGATAGGTCAAAACCAATAGACAAGCAAAGAAAATACTACCAGCGATCGCAACATTTCTGAAACTCATTGGTAGTGATAAATATAACAACAAGATCCACCACAAAAATATTGCTGGTGCTAGCAATAAAAGACGTGGAATTACCCCCGTATGACGAATCGGTTCGGTGTTGGTAAACACTCCAAATGGATTTTTGACTGAAACATTCTCGTCAAATTTCCAAGTAAATTGCGTACTGCGTCCGTCAGATTTTATCTCATCAGGTTCAATACCACTGGCAAAATTAGCTGGAGAAAAGTTAGCATTTGCTATAAGACGGAAGTTAGATAGTATCTGTCCCTCTGCACTATAAACCCAGCGAGGCCCGCCTCTAGCTTGATAAGTGACTCGAAAAGTGGTTTCTTGCCCTGGTTGCAACTGGAAGGGAAAACCATAGTCTCCCGGATTGGTTTGTTGTAACCTTGTGCCGTCACGCTCGATTTTATAGCTAGAAAGAAGTGTGTAGCCGTTGGGTGGCGGTGCTTCAAAGAAAAAATTATTAATATCCTTGAGTTGGTTAACTACTTTATAATCAGCAGTATAATCTGCCCGATAAATTGAGCTACGACCTGGAACATCTACACTTTGGTCAAGTTTGACTTGAATTTGCGAACCAGCCAAAGTCAAGAAGCGATTAATTTGTCTTGTCTCATTTACCTTGACTATTTTGTTACCGACTTGAGTGTTATATGAGTATGGCTCCTGGATGGTGTAACGCACTTGGGGAGCAAGTTGTTCGAGCTTTTCGCCTGCCACACTTTCAGCCACTTGAGCCACCTTCGCCTGTTCCCAGTAGTGGTAGCGATTGCTTAAAGTTGAACAGAGAAAAAATCCCGGTACTAACAGAATTAATACTAGAGTTAAATGCTGTAATCCGCGCAACAGTTGAGAATAACCAACAGCCCATTCGCCGATGAATATAAGCTGTTCCGGCTGGCTGCGGCGGAGAGAAAAACTTATCAGTGCGATCGCAACTCCTAAAGCTACAATCAAAAACACTAATAACATTGAAGCTTTGAGCGCCTGGGTTCCAAATTGAACAAGCTCAATCGGATGCGTCAAATCGGGTAATCCGGGAATACCTTGAGCAGAAGATGACATTGGCTGAATTTTTGCAGATTTTGGAGAACCAGACCGATAAATTCTCTTAAAAGTTTCTGCAAATAGGTATAAATTATTTCACAATCTCCAATTCAACTTTGTGTTTTCAGAATTTCCTTTAATTTTTTCTCATAGAAAAATTCTTTTTCTCCCATCGCTGGAACTAAATCAGTTAACCAGGTTGCTTTCTCGTCATAACGTGCAAAGAAAGGACGTTTACACCAATTAGGATCGCGTCCTTGCAAAAACGAAAGTACAAATACTTTCTCGCCATAAATCTCAGTTACGCCATCCACTGCAACTTTACCTGGTAGTGCTGACATGACTGGACCGCGAGCCGTGCGAGCTAACCCAGACACTTTTTGTATTGCTGCTTGATAAATTTCCCAAGCTCGAATAATTGGCACTTCAAAGTAATGTTTGGCTCCGGTATCTCGTTCCATAAACATATAGTAGGGAATGCAACCAAGGCGAACTTGTTCTTGCCACATTTTTATCCATACTTGCGGACAATCATTAATTCCGCGCATAAGTGGCCCTTGAGCGCGAATCTGTGCGCCTGTACTCCGAATGCGTTGGAGCGCTGTTTGAGCAATTTCAGTTTTGATTTCTGTCCAGTGATCGTAGTGTGCCATTATCGACAGATGTTTGCCTGAATTTGTTACTTTCTCAAATAAACGTAAGAGATCGTCAGCATCTTCATCTGTGACAAAGCGATAAGGCCAATAAGCTACGGATTTAGTACCAATACGAATTGTTTGGATATGTTCAAAATCGGAATTTAGGAGTGGTTCAATATATAAAGCCAGGTGTCTAGCTTTCATTGTCATCGGATCTCCGCCAGTAATTAAAACATCTGTGACTTCTTGATGTTGGCGGAGATAATCTTGAAAAAGTCCTGATTCACGAGTAGCGAATTTCATTCCGTCCATTTTTACAAACTGCGGCCAACGGAAACAAAATGTGCAATATGCGTGACAAGTTTGGCCGGCTGTCGGAAAAATTAAGACTGTTTCGGGATATTTATGTTGAATTCCTGGTACTTGTTTGCCATCTAATGTGGGAATATTATATTCTGCTTGTCCGGCTGGATGTGGGTTAAGTTGCGATCGCACTGTATTTACTACTTGACGCAGTTCTTCTGGCGGGGAATTTTGCAGATGCCAAATAACTTTGTCGAGAGATTCAGGAGCTAACATTTCTTTTTGAGGAAATGTGAGGCGAAAGATGGGATCGTCGGGAATTTTATCCCAGTCAATTAATTCTTCTACTACGTAGTTATTGACACGGAACGGCAATACTTGGGCAACTGCTTTCATTGCCAAGCGATCTGCTGTTGAAAGCGTTTGCAGTTGAGGCAGCCGATCTATGTCTTTAATTTCATATAACTCAATTTTTTTAGGGTTAAGTTGTGACATTTCATTATTATTTTAATTTATATAGAAGATACTCGAAGTATCTGGAAAATATAGTATAGTCCAGTTCATTCAAGGCTTAATATTTGTCAAATTCAATTTTTTTAATGAACCACAGAGGCGCAGAGGACGCGGAGAAAGAATGCTTAACTGAACTGCATTGAAATATAGTGACACTTTCGTATTAGAAAGAGTTCGGTTGCTTTGAAAAATTATCTGAGCAATATACTTTGGCATAATGCTAATCCACAAACGAGATATAATCGTATTCAACAATAAGAAACTAAGACACATTTTAAGAGTGCAATTCGAGAACATGATTATTAGTTTTAATTAACCGATTAATCTTCGATAGCACCCAATTCTCTAAGGGTATTTTTTTGCTCCTCACCTAGACCGGAAACACCTTTGATATTCATGGCTTCATAAGGTCTTTTTGGCATAAGCGTTTTAATACATTCTCCAGTTGTAACATTCCATTGCTTAATAGCTCCATCTTGGGAACCGCTAAACAAAGTTCCATCTGGACTGAAGGTAACAGAACGAACCCAATTATTATGTCCTTGTAAAATAGTCAGACGTTCGCCTGTCTTAACATCCCAAATTTCTACAGTGTGGTTAACACAAGCACAGCCAATAATCTTACCATCAGGACTAAAAGTAACAGAACGTATCCAATCATCATTGACTAAAATTTTGCAACATTCGCCAGTTTGAACATCCCACAGGCGTACTGTTTTATCATCACCGCCACTAGCTAATAACCCTCCAAGTTGCCCTTGTGAAGGGAGAAGCGGGCTAAAAGCAACAGACCATATTCGCATAGTATGTCCTTCCAAAACCCGAATACGTTCCCCTGTATGAACATTCCACAACCGCAATGTTTGATCGTCACTTCCACTAGCGAGAATTTCACCATCAGGACTAAAACTGACAGATTGCACCCAATTTGTATGCCCTTCTAATGTTTCAAAACATTGACCAGTTCTAACATTCCATAGCTTGATGTTGCAATCAATGCTACTACTAGCCAGAATTTGCCCATCATGACTAAAAGCAATAGAGCGGATGCGATCGCTATTTTGCAAAACTTTCACGCACTGTCCACTCACAATATCCCAAAAGCGGATGGTTTGGTCATCACCACCACTAGCTAACAACCCCCCAGGAAGTGGACTAAAAGCAACAGACCAAAGGCGGCCAGCATGTCCTTCCAAGGTACTGATACATTCGTCAGTCTGAACATTCCACAGCCTAACGGTTTTATCATCATTGCTACTAGCAATTATCTTTCCATCTGGACTTAGAGCTAAATCGTGTACCCAATTAGTGTATCCCTGCAAGATTTGAATGCATTGATAAGTCTCGATGTCCCAGAACCGAACGGTTTTGTCATAGCCACCACTAGCGAGTGTTTTCCCATCAGGACTAAATGCAACAGAGAGAATAGAATTACTGTGTCCTTCTAAAGTTTTTAATAATTTCCCTGTTTGAAGATCCCAGAGTTTCACAGTTTTGTCATCGCTACAACTAGCAATAATTCCTCCTTGCGAAGAGGCGATCGGACTCAAGGCTATAGAATGAATTAAATTAGTATGTCCTTCTAAAGTTGTTAATAACTTCCCCGTTTCAACATCCCAGAGTTTCACGGTTTTGTCGTCACTACAACTAGCAAGTATTTCACCATCAGAACTAAAAACTACAGACTGGACTAATTTGTTATGTCCTTCAAGAGTGTTTAAACATTTACCTGTTTTTACATCCCACAACTTCACAGTTTGGTCAGCACTACCACTTGCGAGTATTTTCCCATCAGGACTAAAGGCAACAGAACGAACAAAGTTGCTATGTCCTTTGAAAATTTTCCAGCATTTTTGGCTATCCAGATCCCAGATTCTAATAGTTTTATCACTACTAGCACTAGCGACAAATTTGCCATCAGGACTGAAGACAACAGACCTGACCCAACTAGTATGTTCTTCAAAAGTCATGAGATGTTTTTGGCTCTCAACATCCCAGAGTTTTACAGTATGATCATCACTACAACTGACTAAAGTTTTACCATCGGGACTAAAAGCAACAGTTCTTACCCAGTTAGAGTGTGCTTTCCAATGAAACAGTTGTTCGCCATAAGTAGATTGCCAAAAGCTAATCCGACCATCAGCGTCACCTGTAGCAACATTTTCTCCATTTACAGGATTAAATGCCACTGATAAAATACTATCGAATATTCCTGTAAATACAGACTTAGATAAGTCAGAATTAGTAAAGTTGACATTATGCAAATTCACACTGATTAGGTATGCTTGCCATATCTTTAAATTAGAAAAATCACATCCGCTCAAATCAATTTCTAGGTGAGAAAGCAGGTTAATAATATTTCCACCTGCATAACCAGATGTCAAAGGTATATTGACTTGTAATAATTCTATGATTTTTAGTAGATGTTCTTTAATCCGATCTTTATTACCAAATGTATTGATTATTCTTTCAGTGACTGGTTCTATAATTAAACGAATTTGAGCGTTTCTCACCTTTCCTTGGGTTTGTGCTTTGAGTAAAGCATGGCTCTTTAGTAGAGAGATATTTTCTAAGTTAATCTCGGAAACGATTTCTTCACAGACCTGATTAACAAATTGGCTAATAATATATTCCATAACTACAGCTTGGAGCATAAATTTCGCCAAACCCTTCTCATTAAAAATTAGCGATCGCCGTCGCAGGGATTCTAAAGCTTCAATTAATTCTGGTTGTGATGTAGTTGAAATAATATCTGCTTGTAATTCGACAAAAGAAGTAGGTTTGCAATTAATTCCTAACCAGTATAAAATTTCTTTCTCTAAATTGGATAATCGATTAAACTGTTGTTCTAAGAGATTGCGAATATCGCCAAAAAGCACGGAAATATCACAACTAATGAACTCTGATATATTACTACCAAAAACTTCTTGAATTGTACTACAAACGATTTTTAATGCTAAAGGATTTCCCGCATATTGATTAATTAATTTTTTCCAATCTTTCTCTGAAGCAAAAAAATCACCTTTGCTCACAAATATGTTTTTTGCAGCGATATTTTCTAGCCCACTTAGCTGCAAAGATTTAACTTTCAAATTGCTCCCTTCTAAGGTGACAATTTCTTTAGGGCTTTCACGACTGGTTAAGACTAAACAGCTTTGATGAGGTACTTCCCCAAGTTGTCGGAAAAGTTCTCCATATTCTTCATATCCTTCTCGATATTGCCCGACATAATCACCTCCAAGCATGACTGACTCTACATTATCCAGTACCAATAAACAGCGATGTTTCCGTAAATAGGCAATCAATTGCGAAATTCCTACTTCTTTAGGCTCATTTTTTTTAGAGAAAAATTCAATCAAGTCTGCAAAAATCTCCTTAACAGAGGGTGCATGACGTAGCGATCGCCAGATAACATACTCAAACTGTCCCTGAATTTTCTGTGCCAGCTTGATAGATAAGGCTGTTTTGCCAATTCCCCCCATCCCAAATATGGCCACCAGCCGGCAACGATCTTTATTTACCCATTGCTCTAGAACCTCTAACTCCGCCTCACGCCCAAAGAAAACGGGGACATCTGGCGCTTCGCCAAAATCGTAACAGGATGAAGCATTAACTACTGTTGATAACTGATATCTTTCCTGGATGATATTTCTAATCACCTCCAATTTCCCTGGAGTACTCCCAGCAATGTCAAACTTTTGGTAAACCGAACCAAGCCGTTTCCGTACTGCTGCTGCACTAATTTCGAGAGTGGTTGCAATAGACTCTGCTGTTTGGCCAGCTAAAGCTAGAAGTAAGGCACTTACCTCAGCCTCAGATACATTGTGTTCGGCTGTAACCGCTCTCAAGAAACTTTCAGGAATTTGCATCATCAAGTAAATTTCTCCAGCCAAAACTATTTATCGGTATGTGAGGTAGATGTGAGATATATTTCTACTTATTTATACCCAAATCTTCTCCTTTTATCAGTCATCTCTGAGCAAATAGCACCAGAAAGTAGCGTTTCTCGTTTGAATAAACCTCTCCCCTGCAAGCAAAGATACTTTGAATCTTACTCCCCTTCCCTTGCAGGGAAGGGGCTGGGGGTTAGGTCTGTATTGAACTCAACCACAAACCCTATAAATTTATGAGGTTAGTCCTGCACGTTGGGTAGCCCGTCGTAGACATCACCCAACATCTGGGAGAGAAGCGCATTGATAAGACACTACTAAACTATACTCTAAATTATCAACTTGTCAATTTGCATTATCAATTTATTGACAAGATTAACAAAGTAAATATAAAATTGATAACAAATTAGGTGTGAACCGCGAGGATAGCTGAAGTAAGTAGCACTGAGGTACCCCACAATATGCCAACACCTGACGTTTCAAATTCTGCCCAGGAATTATTTGAGTTGCTTGAGAAAGACATTCTTGCCTGTCATACTTGCAAGGATGGAATGATTGAAGTGACTATCCGCAAGATCGGAACCGAAGAGTTTGAACTACGTGTCATCTCTTTCCGAGGTTCTTTTCGTTGCGTTCATGCGGATCTAAACAGGTACTTAGAGGAGTTACCGACAGATACAACAGATACGCAAAGTCAGGTATCTATCTATTGCGATCGCTTTCGAGTGGGGTTGAGGAGATTGTTAGGTAAGGGGTTTGGACAACTCAAACTAGACTTTTCTCGATGCAAGAAGGGAAATACCGCGCCAATATTTGGCTGGATGGTATCCGAATTATTAGATAAGGATTGATTATTCTCAGCAGTTACTAAAAGCCACTGATTTCACCTCAAGCTTTAGAGAAACAGTAAAAAATTGTTTTCGTTATTGAGGTTAACAAGTGAATAGTTTTCCCGCCCAAGAGAGTCTAGAAAAAGGCTACAACAGGGTTGATATAGCGCTTATTGGCACTACATCAACCCTGTTATTTTTTTATTCATTTATTAGGAGGACAATATGACTACGAATCGTCAAAGCTTGTTATTTCGCTTGACTTCCAAGTTCATTAAATATTTCCTGCTAGCATTATTTGGGCTAGCGATCGCTTACGTTTTATCAGCTATTTTTGGAGGTTCACATATTGCGATCAGTCTACTACCCTTTGTTTTACATTGGATCATTTTCCGGTGTGGGCTTATTCTTCTTTGTTTAATATTGATTACAGTGATTTTTGAATCTGTTCGTTAACATATCAAAAACGAAATTCGACTTTCACACACTGACTGCATGATTTTCAATTAATATCCTCGCTCACTCCAAATGAACTGTTGTTAAGCTAAAAAACATCTAATTTGTATAACCAAATTAAATATAACCTTTGTGAGCTATGCATTTTGCTCACACAGTATATGCAATTTAAATGTGAAATAGCTTAGTGTGAAAGTCTGAATTCCTTTATGAAACTTTTTAGAGCCGGGGAAAATTTCGTCTCTAACTATCCCTAACTGTATTTAGGATGTGCTAGAAAAATTTACAAATCTAACACATTACTTTCTTGTCAAATATCAGCTAAGAAATTATAAATTGGAGACGGAATAATGACAAAAAAACATGGCAATCTCTCTGCACAAGACCAGCTTAATCCCATATTAATTATCTTAGTAGCAGGTTCGCTCTCTTTAGCAATTGTTGACCGTGACAATCGTCCTGCATACTTTGATATTGTGAAAATCGCAGTCGTTTATTTCTTTGGCACAACTAAATCTCAAGGAAATATTAATCAGTCTAACAACGTAGATGATTCAGAAAACCCTGACGATTCAAACAGTACAAAATGTAATGATAGTCATGACAAGCGTAAGTAAAAAATTGAACTAGGTAAAAAATAATTAAATAGAATTAAAATCAAAAACCCAGTCTTAATGACCGGGTTTTTGAGTGAAAACAATGGGGTTATATTCCCCGAAGGTTAGTTATAAGAAGTTCAGTATAATCTCGATGCTCTAATAAGGGATACCACTTGGTTGTTATCGATTTCGGAAAATTAGCTAAAAATTTTTGATTAGTACAGCACGGCATAAATAAACCACCCTTATGGAATGGCTAAAACCCTTATGCAATGGTAATTACGAATTACGCAAAGCGGTACTAGCCTTTATCTTCCAAAACACAGCAACCGACTGGTTGCGTCAGAGTGTAGGATTAAGAAATATTAATTTTATGGCTTTTGCTGATGAATAATGCATTTGGTAGCTGGCAAGAATGGTTAACAGTATTTGCTTATCTAGGTTTTACGGTCTTTATTATCTGGCGCGTCTTTACCGCCGAGAAGAATTAAAAAAGCTGCATATCATTTCACCAGGGCCTTTTTGCTCAAAGGGCAAAACAGCCCCACTTTTTTGAACCCTGACTCGTTCACGGCAATTGTAAACCTCGATGGGTCTTTTGACTCCATCTACGCTAATGGCTGCCTTGTATTCCCAATAATTTTTAGCACTTCGATTGATGCTGAGAATGCAAATCTGGTGAGGTTGGCGTAGCCCGTTATAGTCATCATAATTGCGGCATACAGATGCAAAAGCTGGATGTGCTACGGAGAATGCTAGTATCAATAACAACAAAAAGATTCCTGTTTTGCTCCTGTTCATAAAAAATCATATTAGGGACTTAGTAAAACTAAAATACCAGCTATAACAGTCCGCTTTGATTTCAGAATTTATTTGCTTAAGCAGGCAATAGCAAAGAAGACTCTTTGAGTTGTACTGAGTCTTTCACACAATCAAATATCAGGATTTACGCAAATAATAGCCAAAACCCTGATTAGCAGGTAGAGGCAATTCATGAATTGCCCTAGAGGGCGTGTGGTTTTGCGTAAGTCCTAAAATGTGAGTCCTATAGACAATTTGTATTTAGCAGAAAAGTCTCAAAATTGATTGTGTTCATGTACCATACGCTAATACCAATTCGTAATATCCTGCGGGAAGCCGGACTTCGTGCGTCTACGTAATTGAGAAAATCAGATTACATCTGGCTGGGTTCCCACCATTTGTATCTGGAGTCTTATTTTGGAGAATTGATATAAAAATATTTGCAAAAAAAGCCAGTCTTAAGGACGACAAAATTGCGACTAAAAAAAAATTTTGAGCAATCTCAGATTGCACGTTGTTGTGCGGCATTACTGCTTTTCGGTCAAGTGTGGCTACATTTACTCCAGGGAAAAACTTACTACCGCAAAATTATGCAACATTTGGTGACTGCTGGGCCCGGTTCTGTCTCGCCAGTTCTCCTTGTTAGCGTTTTTGCAGGAATGATTTTTACTATTCAGACTGCTAGAGAATTAGTCAAATTTGGGGCTGTGAATGCTGTGGGAGGTGCTTTTGCCTTAGCTTTTTGTAGAGAATTGGCTCCAATTTTGACTGCTAGTATTATGGCGGGACAAGTAGGCTCTGCTTTTGCAGCAGAAATAGGTGCAATGCAGGTGACAGAACAAATTGATGCACTTTATATGCTCAAAACTGATCCCATTGATTATCTAGTTCTTCCTAGAATAATTGCTTGTTGCTTGATGGTGCCTTTAATGACAGTTTTGGCTTTAGTTACTGGCATTATTGGCGGAGTTTTTGCTGGATGGTACTTTTACCAAATTCTTCCTGAAACATTTTTAGAATCAGTCAGAAATTTTTTAGAACCATCAGATTTGTTTATTATTTTGCTAAAAGGGTTTATTTTTGGACTGCTGGTTGCTGTCATTGGCTGTAGTTGGGGTTTAACTACCAAGGGAGGAGCCAAGGAAGTAGGAGAATCGGCAACAAAAGCAGTTGTGACTAGTTGGGTATCCATTTTTATCATGGATTTTTTCCTTTCTATACTGCTATTTGAACAGCCTGCATTTTGAAGCCAAGCAAGTATTGAAAAAAAAATTCCTGACTTTTTAAAAAGTTGGGAATTTTAACTAAAAATAAATATTTAGGTAATACCAATTATGTATTAAGATTTGCCAGGCTATTGAGTATAAGTAAAAAAACTAATCGAAGAGGACGCAAAGAAAGAATAGGTCAAAAATTTTGGTGTAGTCAATCGTGGGCATCGCTAGTTTTTGAGTAGAGTTCATCAATTTAACATAACTTAGGAATATATTAACTTGTAGATTAGTCCACCCAAAGCTAAACCTGTCAATGAAAAGATAGATGTAGTCAAAAAAGCTAGCCCTTCCCTAAGACCTGCTCGTTGAAAGTCTATTCTGACTAATATAGTTGCTGAAATGATGAGTAAAGTATCAAGAAATACCCGAAACCAGGCAATCATAACAAAAAATAAGAAAGCTGCTAAGACGGCAATGCCGAATGACCTAGTATTTGATTTAAAGACAATATTCAAATAATGTGTCATTTGTACCCCAGGAATGGTCAACGTTACTACTAAAAGCAAGATACCAACTACAGTCACTAGCCACACAAACAGAGGGGCGCGTGTTTCAGATATTACCCAGCCTAAAGTACTGTAACTAAGCAGTACTAACGCCAGGGACACCCAAGGAACTGTTTTCAAAATTGGCATGGGTTAATATTCCTAATCCAGGGTCAATAAGAGGAAAAGGGGCAGGAAGCGGGGAGCGAGGGGGAAATTCTCATACATAGGGCTTGCTGAAAGTTTGGACGTATTATTTCTCGTCTTACAGTCGTTCGCGCAGCGTGCCGTAGGCATAACAAATATTTTTACTTTTGGGCATAAATAAATTTAGGGCTGTTGAAACCCTTGTGGCAGATGAATTATAGTATCTTTACCCCTGATCCCTTTCTCCTGCTCCCCTGCCTTTTAGGTTAAGGTCTTATTCCATTATTGAATCTTATAACTATTGACTAATAGCTAAACAATCATTTTCTGTCCACCAAGCGTAGATGGGGGTGTCGCGGTCTGGTAAAGCACCAAAAGTATTAGGTTGCAACACATTAATCCTAATGCCATTTGTTAATTCCACAATGTAATTAACATGTGTACCCAAATACATAACAGTGAAAAGCCGTCCTTCAAAGCAGTTAGTTGGCAAATTAGGTGGATAAAGGGAAAGCTGTATTTTTTCTGGGCGCACACTCACTACTACCGCTTGTGATAATTTAAATGGTGTATCTTCAGCGCGGCTACTGATAATTGAGAGTCCGGTTTTGGTTGAGATTTTAATAGTTGAGGAGTCTACCTCTACTATTTCACCACTGAATAAATTAGTATCGCCAATAAAATCAGCTACAAAAGATGTCTGGGGACGTTCGTAAATTTGGCTGGGAGTGCCAACTTGTTCAATTTTGCCTTGGTTCATTACGGCAATGCGATCGCTTAAAGATAATGCTTCTTCTTGGTCGTGTGTCACCATCACAAAGGTTACTCCCAAGTCTTTGTGTAAATTTGATAACTCAACCTGCATTTCTTTACGTAGTTTTAAATCTAACGCCCCTAGAGGTTCATCCAGTAATACAACGGTGGGACGGTTGACTAAAGCCCTTGCTAAGGCGACTCGCTGCTGCTGACCGCCTGAAAGTTGACTGGGAAAGCGCGATCGCAAACTTTCCATTTTCACTAACTTTAAAGCATCTTGGACTCTAATTTCAATTTCCGATTTGCGGATTTTTTTTAACCGCAGTCCAAAGGCGATGTTATCCCAGACATTCAGGTGATTAAATAAAGCGTAACTTTGAAATACAGTATTGACGGGTCGGCGGTAAGGCGGCACATTAGTCATAGACTGACCCTGAATCAACACTTTGCCAGCATCAGCGATTTCAAAGCCAGCAATTAAGCGCAGTGTTGTTGTTTTACCACAACCGGAGGGGCCTAAAATACTAAAAAATTCTCCCTGTCTGACATCCAAATCTATTCCATGTACTGCTGGTTCTTGGTTAAAAAACTTGAACACGTTACGCAGTTCAACATCAAGTGGCTGAAAGCTTGTTATCCCCCTCTGATTTTGTATGACGATTTGGGCCATAGTCTTTAGTAGAATGCCGTGATATTACGTAATTTTGTCAATAGTCTATTGGGCAGACTATATTTGACACTTTGGTTTATTGTATCCGCCAAAAACAATTGTTCAAGAATATACTTGCCTAATTATTTCATACCCAGTACTACTTCCTAATTTATGGTAAATGTATATACTTATGTACGTAGTTAGACAATCTTTGATGAAGCTAATCAGCATTAAAATTGCATATTAGCGCTTGCCAAAAGGCTGGCTATGATCGTGTTTATTCATTTTGAATTTTGAATTGATACTTATGTCTTTATTCCCATCAATTGGCAGCAAAAAAGATACACGTACAGTTGGACAGGGTTTCCAGCCAATATTTTTAATTGTATTTACTCTATTGATGCTGACCGGAATCAGCGTTCGTTTGGCATATTTGCAAATTACTGAAGGAGCGAATCACCGAAAACGAGCCGAGTCAAATCGAATTCGGATGATTCCCAAGCAACCAGAACGAGGTAATATTTTTGATCGCAATGGTAAACTTTTAGCCAGCACTCGCTATCCTCGCTCTGTATATTTATGGCCGATGGCACATACAAAGCCTGCGTGGGCGGTTGTGGGAACACGTCTATCTCAAATTCTCGAAGTTCCTCAAGAAGATATAGAAAAGAAATTAGAAGAGGCAGGTGCTAACTCTTCTTCACTTATACGGATTGCTCGTGACTTGGACGAAGCGCAAATTACGGCATTAAAAGAGTATGAAAATGAACTCCAAAATGTAGAAATTCATACAGAAGCAGTTCGTTATTATCCTCACGGTAGAGAATTAGCTCATGTATTAGGATATACGCGCGAACTGACAGCTGACCAGTTAAAAGAAAAGAAGCAGGAAGGCTACCGATTAGGTGATGTGATTGGTCAAATGGGAGTTGAAAAAGCTTACGAGAAAAGTCTGCGGGGCGAATGGGGCGGTCAGCAGGTAGAAGTGGATGGTGCAGGTAGACCACTCCGGGTTTTGGGGGAGAAGCAAGCGAAAGCTGGTAATGATTTGCACTTGACCATAGATTTAAATATGCAGAAGACAGCAGAAAAAGCTTTGGGCAATCGAGACGGTGCGATCGTGGCACTTGACCCAAAGAATGGTGCTGTTCTAGCAATGGTATCTCACCCTACCTTTGACCCTAATATTTTCTCGAAGCAGAAACTCAGTCAAAAAGATTGGAAAACTGTCCAAGGTGAGGATCATCCTTTGGTCAATCGTGCCCTCAGCGCCTTTCCACCCGCTAGTACCTTCAAAATTGTCACCACCACAGCCGGTTTGGAATCAGGTAAATTTTCTCCTAACACAATCTTGCAAACCTACGGTTCTTTAAGTTTTGGCGGGACTCGATTTGGTGAATGGAATCACGCCGGATTTGGGCCGTTGGGCTTTGTCGGTGCAATGCAGTGGAGTAGTGATACTTTCTTCTATCAAATTGGTCGTGGAGTCGGCGGCCCAACTTTAATTGAATGGACTCGCAAGTATGGATTTGGTAAAAAAACTGGCTTTGAATTTGCCGACGAAGAGGCAAAAGGTTTAGTCCCAGATGAGACATGGAAGCAGAAAGCTTGGAAGATACCTTGGACTGTAGGTGACAGCATTAATATGTCAATTGGTCAAGGTGCTTTACAAACTACACCTTTACAAGTCGCCATCATGTTTGCCGTGCCCGCTAATGGTGGCTACCTAGTCCAGCCGCATTTGCTTAAAGACAATGAAGAAGCAAAAAGCTGGCGAGAATCTTTAAATATGAAGCCAACAACTATAAGTGTTCTCCGTCAGGGACTACGGAAAGTAGTATCTGAAGGTACTGGTAAGGCTTTGATGCAGCCAACAGTTCCTCCAGTCGCTGGTAAAAGTGGCACTGCTGAAGCTTGGAAGGGTCGTGTTAAGCAAAATCATGCTTGGTTTGGTGCTTATGCACCTCTCGAACAACCAGAAGTTGCGATCGTGGCATTTGCTGAACATTCTGGCGGCGGCGGCGGTAGCATTGCTGCGCCGATGATTTTACAAATTATGGAAGAATATTTTCAGCGCAAGTATCCAGGTAAGTACCAGAAACCAGTGCCTGAGAAACGATGAAATTGGGCGTTGGGTATGATTATTCTCTTACCCAGTGCCCAGTCCCTAATTCCCAGTCGCTAGTCCCTTTTACTATTCATCAATCTGCCAGGAATCCTTAGTTAATTCTTCATCTAGAATTTTCTTAGGACGCACAATGATAATAATTTGTCCTAGTAGGGGAATTTCTGGCTCAGTTTCAAACCACTGAAACTGTAATTCACCACCATTTTCAACCACAAAATAGCTTGAGGCATCCCATTCTCGTTTGGCACGATCTACTACAACTACAACAGGCCCTATTTGACTTTGGTTTTGCATGGGGAAGCGATCGCTATTCGCTAAAATCACTACTGGATCTTCTGCTGCTAACAACACTTGCCAACCTGGTAAGGGAACCCAAGCTTGCTCTCCAGAAAACTTAACCAGCCGAAATGGTTCAATTTCTGTCAAAATCGGCACGGCTTGCAAATCTTGTCGTGATAATGGCAACTCGCCAACCACGGGCAAAATTCGGGGTAATTGTTCTTCAAATTCCAGGCGGTAAAAGGGTAAAATTGGCGCTGGACGCTGGGGAACGGTAGTAAAATCAGTCAGTAGCTGTTCGATTTTTTGCCTTGCTGCTGGCGTATGGGCAAAGCGTAAACCTTTGGCAATCAGGCGCGATCGCTGTTGTAAATCTGCATTTTGGCGTGCCAGTTTCCAAACTTGGTGAGCAACGGCATCTCCAGGATGGGCAGAAAATCCTTCTGGCAAAGTGCGGAAATAGGAGAACTCTTTAATGGCTTTTGCTATATCCCGTGCCTCATCAGCATCAACGTTGTGAACGAAGATCAGTTCGGCGGCGGCGGCGCGTTCTTCTTGGGTAAGCAAACGCAGTTCATATAAAACATCACTGCCGCGTGTGGCATAGTGCGATCGCGTTTCTTCTGCTACTCCAAACTTTTCCAAAGAATTATAAACTTGAGAACCAACAACCACTTGATTTTGTTGAATTGGCTCAAATCCAGTTGCCTCAAAAATTTCTTGGGGATTGTAACCGGTTTTTAGCAACGAGGCGATCGCCGTTCCCCATTCCACCCAGCTGCCTTGTTTTTGTCTCAGTCTTCGCAGTAACTCTTGTGCTACATCGTTGGTAGCATTTTCTTCGGGATTCTGAGCGTTGGGTGGTAGATCAGTCATAAGAAAGAATACGCAGTATGGAAAAAACTCAGCGTCTTTAAACCTGAGAGGGAAGCGACACAAACGGTTTTAACCGCAGTTAGTTTTAGGGCTTACGCGAAACAGTTGCTGTAAGGGCAATTTCTGAATTGCTCTAAGAAGAAAATCTTTCTTTTCGGCTATTGTTTGCGTAAGCCCTGAGTTTGAGAAGTGCATTAACACTTCATCAGCAAGTTTAATTCTAATCTAATGCAATTAGTCATTAGTACCAATGACAAATGACTAATGACCAATGACAAATGACCAACTATAGTTTTGTATTCTCATATACATATCTCAAAAATAAATCTCAAGGGAGATTGACATTACATTTTTTCTGTGAAACTTTACTTCCTTTATAGGAAACTGGTTATAATTATTTTCCATCTCCCTCAGAAATCAAATTCTCATATACACACACAGTATTTATATGGGACGTGTTCGTTCTAAATCTGACCTACCTACAAAAATCTGTCCGGTATGTCAACGTCCTTTCACATGGCGTAAAAAGTGGCAAGATTGCTGGGACGATGTGAAATATTGCTCAGAACGTTGTCGTCGTCGCCGTTCTGAAGCTCAAAATGAAACTAACCGCAACATAGACGCAAATAGCGCAGGGGATTAATGGAGTCACAGGTGCAACCTAAATTAATTATTCATGGAGGGGCTGGTAGTTCTCTCCACGGTAAGGGAGGATTAGAGGCGGTGCGCCGATCGCTCCATACAGTAATAGAAGAAGTCTATTCTCTGCTATTGTCAGGGGCAACTGCTTCTGAGGCGGTGGTGCATGGTTGCCAAATGCTCGAAGACAACCCCCGTTTTAATGCTGGTACTGGTTCAGTACTACAATCTGATGGGCAAATCCGTATGAGTGCTTCTTTAATGGATGGCGCATTAGGGCGGTTTAGCGGTGTGATTAATATCTCACGGGTGAAAAATCCCATTGAGTTAGCACAATTTTTACAAAATTCGCCAGATCGAGTTTTATCAGATTTTGGCTCGGCTGAGTTGGCGCGGGAAATGCAACTTCCTAGCTATAACGCTTTAACTGATTTGCGGTTGCAAGAGTGGATACAAGAGCGCCAGGATAATTTTAAAAGCGCAATGGCTGGTGTGGTAGCAGAACCCGAACTGTTAGAAACTAGCAATGCCGGACGTGGAACCATTGGTGTTGTAGCTTTAGATGCATCTGGTAGACTAGCCTCTGGCACTTCTACAGGTGGTAAGGGCTTTGAGCGGATTGGCAGGGTAAGTGATTCTGCAATGCCAGCAGGTAATTATGCTACTAGTAATGCTGGTGTTAGCTGTACTGGCATTGGGGAAGATATCATCGATGAGTGTTTAGCTCCCCGGATTGTGGTGCGTGTCACCGATGGGATGTCCTTGCAAGAAGCGATGCAGCGATCCTTTGGGGAAGCGCACCAAAATAAACGGGATTTGGGAGCGATCGCTTTAGATGTGAGTGGAGCGATCGCTTGGGGCAAAACTAGCGAAATTTTACTTGCCGCCTACCATGACGGCGAAAAAGTTGGTGACACTTTGGAATGGACTGGCAACGAACTAATCGGCTATTGTTGAATCAGTTTCAACGCTTGGGCTAAAGTTTCTTGCTGGTCAACCATTGCGCCTAATTCTTGGGCTTCATAACGCCCTTCAAAAGCTTCTAGCGCCGCTCTTTTCAGTGCCACTTGATATCCTTGTTGCAGAATATCGATTAATTCTGCTTGATTCAAGTAAAAGCCACCGGATTTGCGGCGCTTGTTTATTTTGTTGATTTCGCGCACCGTATTTTCTATCAAAACATCCCAAGAGCGAGTAGAACGTTTTTCAGCCTTTTGTTTAATTAAATGGATGAGCAGAATTACACCATAACTATCAATTTTATTGATTTTGTCACCGAGGCTCATTTCTTCTAACTCATCCACCAACAGCAACGCCTCATGGATTTTGCCTTGTTCTAGAAGTTGCCTAAGTTCTAGCAGTTCTTCCATGTTGTATATTGAGATTTTGGCTTTACTATTAATCTAGCTAGATTAGACAGATTGCAAAAATCCTGGTTTATGCTCTCAAACCAAAGATCAATCGCTATTAGCAGCGATGAATTATTTATGTTGATCTGTGGTTTCATTTTCAACACTTTTTCTTCGCCAACCTAATTTCACCACCTGACGACTACGGGCAATTACTAGAGAATCATCAGGAACATCCTCTGTGACTGTAGAACCAGCTGCAATATAGACATCATTTCCCAAGGTAATTGGCGCTACTAAAACGCTATTGGAACCAGTCTTTGTGCGATCGCCTATTTTGGTACGATGTTTTTTCACGCCGTCATAATTAGCAGTAATTGTACCAGCACCAATATTTACCTGATTACCGACAACGCTATCACCTATATACGACAAATGTGCTGCATTTGTGCGATCGCCTAATTGAGTGTTTTTTAATTCCACAAAATTCCCCACGCGGCAATTAGCACCCACTTGTACCTGACCGCGTAAATGGGCATAAGGGCCGATTCGGCTTCCTGCTTGCACAGTACTATCTGTTACTACTGAATATTGAACTGTGACATTTTCAGCTAACTGGCTATTTTGAATCAAACTTCCCGGGCCGATATGACTTCCCTTTTGAATCAACGTATTTCCCCGCAGATGAGTTTGGGGTTCAATAATTATATCCGGCTGTAATTCTACAGTTTCATCAATGGTGATACTTGTGGGGTCGATGAGGGTAACACCCGCCAGCATCCATTTTTCTTTGACTCGTTTTTGCAAAATTTCCGATGCTGTTGCTAGTTGCAGGCGATCGTTGATGCCGAGAATTTCTTGGTAATCTTCCACATCCACTGCCGTAACTTTTCCCACTTGAGTCACGGCATCAGTGAGATAGTATTCTTTTTGGGCATTGTTTGCCTGGAGGTGCGGAAGTACCTTTGCCAAATCTGGCCAGCGAAAGCAATAAACCCCAGCGTTAATCCGGTGATTTTCTCTTTGAGCAGCAGTACAATCTTTGTGTTCAACTATTTGCTGCACAATATTTTCATCGTTACAAAAAACTCGCCCGTAGCCTGTGGGATCGGGTAGGTGCGAGGTAAGGATGGTGGCAGCATTCTGATTTTGGGCGTGAGTTTGTAACATCTGCTTGAGAGTTTCGCTGCGTATCAACGGTAAATCGCCGTTAAGGATCAGCAAATCCCCAGTGTAATCTTCCAAGTGGGGCAGTAACTGCTGGATGGCGTGGCCTGTTCCCAATTGCACAGTTTGTTCGACAAACTCCAAATCAGGAATTGAATGCATGGCGGCTTGCACTTCTTCGGATTGATATCCCACAATTACGATTCGCCGGGAGGGAGAAAGTGGTTCTACACTTTCCAGAACTCTCTCCACTAGCGATCGCCCACCCAAAGAATGTAAAACCTTGGGTAAGCTTGATTTCATCCGTGTGCCGCGTCCTGCCGCTAGAATTGCTACAACTACCATAATTAGCTATCAGCTATCAGTGAAATTGTGATTAATGCTGTTGTTGGTACTTTAAGATGTAGGCTCAAATCATACCAGCTAATCATAGAAGACTGAAATATACAATGAGTTAGGAGAAGTACTTTCGTAAAATTTGGAGACTATAGTAACAATTCCCGCTCATTCCAGCAGTGATAAATCATTATCCGACACTTTTTCCCTCACAAGATCGAATAAACTTTGCAAACTGCTGCATTAGTTTGGGATTACGCCAGCCGGAATCTACTTCTTTTTGCATTACAGAAAGTGCTTCTGCGAAACTAAAAGCTCTTTTGTAAGGTCGTTCACTAGTTAAAGCATCGTAAATATCAATTAACTGAAATACTTGTGCCAAATAGGGAATATCATCTCCCTTGAGTCCATCGGGGTAGCCTGAACCATCCCAACGTTCGTGGTGATGGCGAATGATAGGAATTACACCCCGCATACTGCGTAATGGCTTACAGATTTTTTCTCCAATCAAAACATGCTGCTTCATCACCTCCCAATCTGCGGAGGTGAGTTGGTCTTTTTTCAGCAGCACTGCATCAGGAATACCCACCTTGCCGATATCGTGGAGATAACCACCCCACCGCAAATCTCGAATTTGGTAGCGTGAGAGGTTGAGGTATTCACCAAAAACTTGTCCCAGTTTTAACAGGCGTTCACAATGGTTGCCTGTATTAGGATCGCGGCTTTCAATGGCCATGGCGATGGAAAATAGTACTTGTTCGGCATGGTCTAAATCTTCGTTTAGACGCTTCTGCCGTACCAAAGACTTCACACGCGCCGCCAGTTCCACACGATCAAAGGGTTTGGTGAGAAAATCATCCGCCCCAACTTCAATCCCCCGAATGCGCGATCGCCTATCATTTAATGCTGTGATAAAAATCACTGGAATTAGCCTAGTCTGCTCATCCTGTTTAAGCAATTGGCAAACTTCAAATCCATCCATTCCTGGCATCATCACATCCAGCAAAATCAAATCTGGTTGTTTTTGAGTAACTAATCCTACAACAGTAGAACCACTGTCTGCCTCAATCACTTCATATCCTTCCATCCCCAACAAGGCAACAGCAGTCATCCGACTAGCGGCATGATCGTCAACAACTAAAACCTTCGGCGGATCTAAATCAAACCCATTCACTTTAGAACCTTTGACTTGTAGTGTTCTAGAGACCAATGAATCATCACCACAATTAGCATCAACTTTTACCCAAGAAGACACAGCTTGGCTATCCTTAAGCATAAGGCTTTCTTGGGATAAGCCTAAAGAACAGGCCTCCACATTATTTTGCAATCCTACAGCATGATTTGAACCGATACTCTTTACTGTGTTAGTGGGGTTTTGTCCACTAACCATTTGTTCTGTAAAGCCTGTATGGTTGGATTTCCATTGAATCACAAAGGCACTCCAAGTTTTTGTACAAGTTAACAGTGTCAGATTTCCAAAACAAATTTAATATTTAGCTGTATCTGAGTTCGAGTTTTCATAGGGATTATGGATGATGTCAATCTGCTATCTGACTTTTTCGCAGTATGTATCTTTTATCTTACGAACAAGGGATATCTTGTTGTCAAATTTTTTGCTTCTAATTCCAGTATGATGAATTGGCACAAATCTTAAATCCGGTTTATTACGGAGTTTTTTTGGAAAAAAGCCCCAGAAAGCACTGCAATTGCTTGCTTTATATCAAAATATAGGGTATTCATTTAGAAATCTTTATCGTAATCATTAAGTACACATATTTTTACTTACTGAGTTATTGTAATACTCAAGCACTGCTAAATAGTATGTAAAATTAGATACTATCATAATTTTTATTTATTTGCATCGGAAAAACTTGTTGCCTTAGCATCTGGAAAGCAAATCAGAATTTTTAGAAAATGAAAATATAAATAATGTTTCTAGAATTAAAGAATGAGGAACTACTTTGTTCCAATAAAATCTCTGCCTTGTGTTCCCAATAACCACCTTTTTCGCCAACGGGAAGTAGGTTCGAGTGAAGAAGTTTTTTGTTCTTGTTGTCGGCGCATCACTATGACTTCGGTTGAATCGCTCAATTCGGGATCGCGATAGGGAATAGCAGCACGGGTTAGCAAGTGTTCTTTTTCAATTTGTGAGAGGGAAGGCAGTACTGAGTAATTTTGAACTCCCGTACTCATAGAATGGGCTGCCACAGTACCAGGCGATCGCCTACCCACGGGTGAGGTAGAACCTACCACCAAACCAGCAGACAAAAGTGCTGTACGGACAGCAGCAGCACAAGAATAGGTGGCTAATAAACCATTTTGATGTAAACACAATGACAGTTGTTTAACAAATTCAACAGTCCATAATTGAGGACACTGTGGTGGAGAAAAGGGATCAAGGAAAATGGCATCTGCCGAGAAATTCGACTGATGTACTAGCGCGATCGCAGTTCTAGCATCACCAATTAGTAGCTTTGCTTTCAGGCGAGGTGTTTGCACTTGATACTCAAAAGCTAGCTGGGACAATATTTGAGTATAGTTACAGTTCCAATTGTCGAATAAGTGATGAGCGATCGCAGCTTGTGGCACTGTTGGATTCACTTCTAAACCAATTACTTCCACATAACAACTGGGATTCACTGCCCAAATTGCCTCCAAAGCGGTAGCTGTGTTGTATCCTAGACCATAACAAATATCCAATAGTCGCAAGACTGGTTTTTGAGCGGCTGTAGCCAGTTGAGTTGGTTCTACAAACTTAAAAAAACTTTCCTGCCTAGCTCCATAATGGCTGTGAAAGGATTCACCAAACTCTTGAGACACAAAGGTGAAAGAACCATCTGCTGTGAGCTTAGGTGTAAAATTTTCTAAGTCTGACATTTTGCAAAAAAACTAAATAATGACCAATGCCCAATAACCAATTCGTTATTTCACCAGCTTGGCTATTTGAACATTTAGAAGATCCGCAAGTCGTTATTGTTGATTGTCGCTTTTCTTTAGCCGATCCACAACTAGGACGGCAACAGTACCAAGCAAACCATATTAAAGGATCGTATTATCTAGATTTGAATCAGGATCTTTCCAGTCCAGTAGGTAAACATGGTGGGAGACATCCTCTACCTAACCCTAACCATATAGCTGAAAAATTTGCCGCAATTGGGGTAAATTACCAAAAAACTCTAGTTGTCGCTTATGATGATTCGCGCTTTGCTTTTGCATCTCGTTTGTGGTGGCTGTTGCGCTATCTCGGACATGAGCAAGTCGCGGTACTAGATGGAGGCTTTGCTGAATGGCAAAAAGCTGGTTATCCGGTTACAGATGTGGTTCCTC
This sequence comes from Nostoc sp. UHCC 0252, assembly GCF_034931145.1. Taxonomy (NCBI): domain Bacteria; kingdom Bacillati; phylum Cyanobacteriota; class Cyanophyceae; order Nostocales; family Nostocaceae; genus Nostoc; species Nostoc sp. UHCC 0252. The sequence continues at coordinate 27,307 of NZ_JAYGHE010000063.1, forward strand.
AACCCCAAAAGGGTGAATTTGTCGCTCAAGTACAAACAGAAAAAGTGGTAGATATTACTGTAGTGAAAAGTTGCAAAGATAGCCACGAAGTAGTATTGGTAGATTCGAGAGAAAGCGATCGCTATCGAGGTGAACGAGAACCAATTGATAAAATTGCTGGACATATTCCTGGTGCAGTCAACTATCCTTGGCAAGAAGTTACAGACTCTTCTGGCTACCTACTCCCTCAAGAGGAGCAACGCCGTCGGTGGGAACAGTTAGAAACAGCCGAAGAAATCTTGGTTTATTGCGGTTCTGGTGTTACTGCTTGTGTAAATTTACTTTCTTTAGAATTAGCTGGCATTAGCAAAGGTAAACTTTATGCTGGTAGCTGGAGTGATTGGATTTCATATTTATAAGTTATTGGTCATTGATCATTGGTCACTTGTACTGAGCGACTTGTGCCGAAGTAAGCCGAGGTAAGTCGAAGTATTGGCCATTAGTCATTAGTCATTGTTTTTTGACAAATGACTAATGACAAATTTCAAAACCGACCTAATTGCAAACTGTAATTAATACTGAAGAACCAGGCATCAAAATCAATATTTTCGACGGTTGAACTACCTAAACTTACCCCAGCCTGTACATTCATATTAGTAGTATCGGATATTCGGTAATTTAAGTGCCCAAACAGGCGATAAAATTCGTCTTCCCGATCGCGCTGTGTAAAGTCCGATAAGTTCATCTGGTAGTTAATACCAACCTGGAGAGGCTTTTGCAAGTAGTAGTTTAGAGATATCCAAAAGGAATTAATTATCCGATCGCGACTTTGGGGGTCAGCAAAATTTATACTTAATTCATAAAAGGTATCTAGCGTTAATTTTGAAGTTAATGGATCTCGCCGTCCCAAAGACAGTTGCAGGGAATTCTCATTTAAAAAGCGATCGCTGCTATTAGCATAAAATAGCTGTTGATTGCTCCAACTGAGTTCTCCATACATTCGCTGGGATAGCTGCTGGTAAACACTGAGATTGAATCTTAGCTGGTTGTAATGGTATTGTGACTGATTTATATAACGAATCAGATTGCCATCTATTGAGCCGTTAAAAAAAGTCTTAGATCCCAAAGGTAAATATGCAGAGGTTAGCGTCAGTCCAGAAATAATTAAACCATCTTCTATGGGACTATCATCTGAGGAGAAAATATTAGTCGTCTGGAAGTAACCGACACGGGCCTGTAGATAGCCTATGGGTTTAAACTTAGGTACGGGTTGTTCTATCGCTGGAAGAGGAGGCAATTCTAGGGGTCGTAGCCTTATCCGTAAGCCCAATTCGCGATCGCTATCAGACTCAGGGGATGATTTTGGCGATCGTAGAAGCTCTATTAGCCTCTCTCGCCTTTGGGAATAATTTATATCAGGTGTATTTAATAATTCCTCTTTTGAATCTGAAGGAGATGTAGGCAAAATACTCGGCTGCGATTCTAGCGGTGGCGGGTCATTTTGCTTTTGAGTATCCCCAAATTCTTCGGTTGGGTCTTGATCGGTTTGTGTAGTTTCGGGTGTTTGCTGTGCCACATTCAACGGCATCTGGGAGTCTAAAGTTTGTGACTCACTCGACTGCTGGCACAAAGAGTTAATTACTCTCTGTTGCAATTTCTGACATAGCTGATCAGTTACCTGTGTACTTGCTACATTTTTAGAACGCCAAATCTCTGTATTTGCAGATTCTGCTGCATCTACTCTAATGCAACACCAGCTTCCACCGATGGACGCTAACAAGATACAAAAAAACAAATTATTCCAGTTTTTGAGTCGCATCTGTTAGATTGCGCTGATCGCATTTGGCCAACGTAGACCCACAAGCTGTATCAGAAGTTCCGACTCAGAAGATACAATTGAGTGCATTTATCTTAACCTTGTAAGTATATACTGAAACTACAAACTGATATTGCTGATTTTCGGATGATCTTAGATTTTTTTGCAAATCTGACATAATCCGGTACTGTCCATTCTGCTCAACTTTAGTGGGGTATTGTCCTAGAGTTACTTCACAACACATCCCTAACAACTTCTTATCCCTGTAACTGATCTGATTAGAATTGATAATATGTAAGGTATTTCTCATTTAATCATCGATATCAAATACTAACTTCGAAATTTGCAGCAGGCTTTCTTGTATATAATGTCAACTTAAAGATAAAAACTTAAATAGATTAAAGAAATTATTCATTTTTATTTATTAATTTTAGACTTAGACTAAAAATAAAGATAATTTTAATAAATTACTCATTACAACAATTATCAGCAGTTTTAATCTCTAGTTTTTTGGTATTAGCTGAAGTTCACAAATAATTATCAAACTATGTCTTATAAATCATTTCCACTATTGGTGATTGGTTTATGGGGAGTTATAGTACTGCCTTTGCCAAATAGGGTAAGTGCCATAACTCCTCTAACGCGAGCAGAAATTCAGGATCTCCGCAACATAGTACAACTGATACCCAAAGATAAACGAAAGAAACGTCCTGCACGTAAATTAGATGCAATGACTCCTGGGGACGGGGTGGCAACTGGTCGAGCTTCACTAGCAGATTTGCGTTTCAATGATGGCTCCTTGGCACGAGTTGGAGAACAGGCGTTATTTCAATTTTTGCCGAAGACACGTGACTTTAGACTTTCAAACGGGACTGTGTTGTTACTCATCCCACCAGGAAGGGGGCAAACACGTATACAAACACCAAGTGCAGCAGCAGCAATTCGTGGTTCAGCATTATTTGTACGCTATGACCAACGAACAGACACCACAATTGTGGGTGCGCTAACAAATAGTGGTATTGAAGTTTCTAACAAAGATGCTTCTGAAACTAAGCTGCTAGAAGCAGGGCAAATGGTGATTCTAGTTAAAGGGAAATTTGATAGGTTATATGATTTTGATCTGAGAAATTTTTATGAAACAAGCCAACTAGTTCGGGAACTTGATTTGAACAGGCAAAGTCCTGTGCCTACACCTGATCCTGCAATCACCAGTGTTCAAGCCGAAACTACTGCGGCTTTGAAAGCACAGCAACCTATAACAGGTAAGGGAGTAATTGAAAATCCCTCTTTTGTACAGCTAACTCCTATACCCGTAACCTCAACTACAACAAAACCTAAAACCTCAACTACAACAAA
>NZ_JAYGHE010000063.1:30864-42637 GCF_034931145.1 Nostoc sp. UHCC 0252
AGAGACAGAGACAACACCTGATACCCCAACAGAGACAACACCTGATACCTCAACTGGCTCTCCAAGCACATAAAACAAAACTGCTAATGGGTGTACAAGACTCTCTGCAAACGCGATTCTTTTTATCATAATTTTGTGTAAGTCCTGTACGACTTAGCTGCTCCAATGCAGTAGCACAGACTTATGACTGACACCTGAGAAAGAACTATGACAAACAATTTTAGTAACTGACTCTACAGCAACTAAAGCAAAAAGTGATATTCCCTACGACCAGAGAACATCTGCTAACGCTAGATTAAATCTAGGACAGGACTGACATAGGGTTCACCGGATATCCTTATATAGTCCAATGACATTCAATTGTGTGAGTTCCCAAGAACTAACTTTTTGCTAGAGAGAACATAAATTTATGACTTTTGATTACGACCTATTTGTAATTGGTGCGGGTTCTGGAGGTTTAGCAGCTTCCAAACGGGCAGCTAGCTACGGAGCAAAAGTGGCGATCGCTGAATATGATTTAGTTGGTGGGACTTGTGTGATTCGCGGTTGCGTTCCCAAAAAACTCATGGTCTATGCCTCTCACTTTCCTGCACTATTCAGTGAAGCTTCAGGCTATGGCTGGAAAGTTGGTAATGCTGAGTTGAACTGGGAATATTTCATCACATCTATAGATAAGGAAGTTCGGCGACTATCGCAACTACACATAAACTTCTTAGAAAAAGCCGGAGTAAAACTATTTTCCGGTCGCGCCACATTGCTAGATTCCCACACCGTAGAAGTTGATGGACGCAAAGTGACAGCAGACAAAATTTTAATTGCTGTTGGCGGTCGTCCCGTCAAACCAGATTTACCAGGGATGGAATATGGCATTACCTCTAACGAAATCTTTCATCTAAAAGAACAACCAAAACACATCTTCATTCTTGGTGCTGGTTATATTGGCACAGAATTTGCCTGTATCATGCGTGGTTTGGGTTCTGAGGTGACACAAATTACCAGAGGTGACAAGATTTTGAATGGGTTTGATGAAGATGTCCGCACAGAAATTGAAGAGGGGATGACGAACCACGGAATTCGGCTGATTAAGAATAATGTGGTAAAAACAGTTGAAGCTGTGCCAGAAGGGTTTAAACTGACTTTATCAGGGGAAGACCAAGAACCAATAATTGCCGACGTATTTTTAGTGGCGACTGGTCGAACTCCTAATGTAGATGGACTAGGTTTAGAAAACGCTGGAGTTGATGTTGCAGCTACTTCTATGGAAGGGCCAGGATACAACACCACAAATGCGATCGCAGTCAATGAATATAGTCAAACTAATCAACCGAATATCTTTGCCGTTGGCGATGTCACAGACCGAATCAATTTAACTCCCGTCGCCATTGGTGAAGGGCGAGCTTTTGCAGACAGTGAATTCGGCAATAATCGCCGCGAATTTAGTCACGAAACTGTTCCCACAGCGATATTTTCTACCCCAGAAGCTGCGACAGTAGGCTTGACAGAAGCCGAAGCACGGGAAAAACTCGGCGATGCGGTAACAATTTATCGCACTCGCTTTCGTGCCATGTACCATAGTTTGACTGGTAAGCAAGAGAAGACAATGATGAAGCTAGTAGTCGATAGCAACACTGACAAAATACTGGGCGCTCACATGGTAGGTGAAAATGCCGCCGAAATTATCCAAGGTGTAGCGATCGCTGTCAAGATGGGCGCAACGAAAAAAGACTTTGATGCCACTGTTGGTATCCATCCTTCCTCAGCCGAAGAATTTGTCACAATGCGGTAATAAGAAAGAGTTAGGAGTTAAAAGTTAAAAGTTATGAGTTGAAGAAATAAACTTACAACCTAAAACTTAAAATTCTTAACTCCTGACTCCCATCTTTTGTACAGACGTGATTAATCGCGTCTCTCCTAACATCTACAACTTTGCAATATATATATCTTCACGGTTTCGCTTCCAGTCCTAATTCTGCCAAAGCGCGGGATATAGGCGATCGCTTTGCTCAAATTCAAACGAAGCTCAAAATTCCTGATCTCAACGCTGGCGATTTTTCGCAGTTGACAATCACTCGCCAAATCACTCAAGTTGCCGCAGAATTCAGCAATAATTTTACACCAGTAACCCTAATTGGCTCAAGTTTAGGTGGTTTGACCTGTGCCCACTTGGGACAGGAATATTTACAAGTACAACGCTTAGTTTTGCTAGCACCAGCTTTTGGGTTTTTATCTCATTGGTTGCCCAAGCTAGGCGATCAAGAAGTACAGCGTTGGCAGCAAGAAAAATCTATCATGGTATACCACTATGGGGAAAAGCGAGCAATTCCTTTAAGTTACAATTTCGTTACAGACGCTGCCCAATACCAAGAAAAGCTTTTGCAACGTTCTATCCCCACCCTAATTTTGCATGGAAAAAAGGATGAAGTTATTCCCATCGAAGCCAGTCGTGATTTTGCATATTCTCGTTCTTGGGTGGACTTCATCGAATTAGACAGCGATCACGCCTTGGGTAATGTTATGGAAGAAATTTGGCAAGCAATTCGCCTCTTTTGCCATTTACCTTGAAGTTGTAAAATATTAAACTCTTACATAACTAATGTCCTTAGTCATCTGTCCTTTGTTTAATTACTAACGACAAATGACAAATGACAAATGACCAATGACTAATGACTAAAATTATGCTTTCCTTCATCCGGTCAGATTTAGCCCAATTTACCGCGTATAAACCTCACCCTAGCAGTGATACAGCCAATTCTGTCCCCATACAGTTTGATCGGCTGGATACAAATGAAAGCCCTTATGATTTACCACCTGGGTTAAAAGAGAAGCTAGCGTGGATGTATCAGCAAGTAATTGAAACAAATCGTTATCCTGATGGCGGGCATGAAACGCTTAAGAATGCGATCGCAGAGTACGTCAATGAATCAGCCGCCCTGCCGCTATCCAATACTGCTGCCAATATTTCTGTGGGAAATGGTTCTGATGAAATAATTCGCTCTTTATTAATCGCCACCTGTCTAGGAGGAGAAGGTTCAGTTTTAGTTGCCACTCCCACTTTCTCTATGTACGGAATTTTGGCCCAAACTTTGGGAATTCCTGTAGTGACGGTGGGAAGAAATGAAACAAATTTTGAAATTGACTTAAAAGCCGCACAGTCTGCGATCGCACAAACTCAAAATCCTCCCATTCGCGTAGTTTTTGTAGTCCATCCTAACTCGCCCACTGCTAATAGCTTAACTGCGGCAGAGTTGGCGTGGTTAAGGAGCTTACCAGAGCATATTTTGGTAGTAATTGATGAAGCTTATTTTGAATTTAGCCAAATAACCTTAGTAGGTGAGTTATCACAGCGCCCAAACTGGCTAATATTACGCACTTTTTCTAAAGCCTTCCGATTGGCATCTCTCCGGGTTGGTTATTGCATTGCTCATCCCGAAGCGATCGCCATTTTAGAAAAGGTTCGCCTACCTTACAATCTCCCCAGCTTTTCCATAGCAGGAGCATTAGTTGCTTTACAAAACCGCACACTCTTGCTAGACTCAATTCCCCAAATCTTGAGTGAACGAGCCAAACTCATCGAAATTTTCTCTCAGCAACCAGAACTACAAATTAACGCAAGCGCCGCTAACTTTATTTACCTACGCCTTAAACCAAATGGCTTGAATTCACAAGATACTGTACTAAAAACTCTCCACCAGAAACTTAGAAAACTCGGCACTCTTGTGCGACACATTAGTGGAGGATTACGAATTACTGTCGGGACAATAGAGGAAAACGCCCGCACGGTGAATAGAGTCCAAGCGGTTTTAGCAGATTTGGATTTTTAGCAATTCACTCAATAATTAGATCGGCTGTCCATCTCACTGCCCAAACGTCGTACTACTCCTACTGTTTGTGGCAGCACACCTACCAAAAGAGCAAAAGCAACATCCGGCAAAAGAGCCACTATTTCTGGTGGAAAGTATTGTTCAAATTGATCGAGAATTTTCTGAACTCGCTGTCCGGGTACTGGGTTTTCTGTAATTTGTTTAATTAACCGAATCCACTGTCGTCTAATCAAGTAAGCCTTCTGGCGTTCTTCATTAGATTCGGGAGTTAATAAAGACAGATTACCTATAGGCAGTGCCCTTTGACAATCACAATCGTAATCCCCACCCACAGCAGCCCCAGGCCCAGCGAACTCAGCATGGTAGCGTTTAAAGAGGATTAATCCATTCCGTCTACGGCTATTGACGATGAAAACTTTTCCACTGTGTAAACGTGTAAGGATATCCGAGCCTTGCGACTGCTCAGTTCCATCTGACATGACAACAGAATCAGGGAAACTAGTTTCCGGGTAATAAGTTGATACCATAGAGGTTTGATAGCGTCGATGCTGTTCGCTATCCATGTTTTTTAAACTTTCAACGAATTTGGTAGTAGTATGCACTTCAAAGTGGAATTAAATGTTATATCAAATTAGGTCTTTGAATTTTTTTATTATCAACAGTCTGTTGGTCAATTTAACTAAGACGGTTGTTATAAATACGCATTGCTTAGTAATTAGGTGATTATATTCTATGGGATATAACCAGATTTGTCCCCAAATAAAGAGAGTGTTTTCTTAAAGTTTTTATAAAGATTAATATCTTAATTACAAAGTTATTATGAGGGATTTTTGATTTTATAAGGAAATTATACCGCTCTATTCATATTGTAATTCATTTATTTATCTATATCAAATAAAATACTATAAAATCGTTGTCGTTTAATAAAAATTTAAAAAAGACAGAATGTAACATTTAATAAGTTAGTAAACTCTTTTCAGTTCATTTTTTATCAAAATTAGTATTATAATCATCCATTGGAAACTCAAAAATATATTTAAAATTCTATCTAAAGCTAGATTAGCTGATCATTGAGTTAACAATAGCTGAGTTTTTAGTTAGGTTAGTTTTCCTTTTACTGTTAATATTTATCATAGATTTTCTCCAAACTAATTACAATACAAAAATTTACAAAAATTCAAGTGAAATCAGCACTCAGGTGCTTGTGCAATAACATCTGGCTTGAGCGCCCTAGAAAAAATGTATTCAAATTCGATTCAACTTTATGTACTCGATATCCTACCTTGAAATAAAGTTGTCTTGCCTGATGGTTATTTTCCAAAACGTGAAGATATAAGTCTTGAAATCCCCACTCTTGAGAAACTTTTTCACAGCTAGTCAGTAATCCTGAAGCTACGCCATGTCGACGGTATTTTGGGTGAACCGCTAAATTAGATAAGTAAGGAAATCCTACGCCAGCCTTACTCCACGAATCACTGTAACGTACACCCATTTCCACACTTCCTACTAAGTTATTAGCCGCACCACTAGTAGTTTCAAAGGCGACTAAACAAACATGACGCGGTGGCGGTGATGCCATCCGATGCCTTAAATCTTCATAAATCCCCAGGCGTAACAATGGAAAAGCCCATCCCCACATCCCTTTTTGGGAGTGAAAGCTTTCAGCAATAATTTGGGAAACACCGATCAAATCAGCAGGTGTAGCTGTACGAATTTGAAATTCGCAGCAAGCTGGATCGGTTGGCTGTTGCTGGTATGGATGAAAAAACCGATATTTCAAGGCTAGTTTAGTATTGATTTTATTCAACGAAAATTTTCTCAAATATGCTCAAACACCATTTAAACTGAATAGAAACTTTATATCTGCCCAGGAGATTAAACTGACCTAAGACTGCTAATTTGCTTTTTCTTAATACAGCATACAAAGTTTTACACTTGATTTTGGGCTTTATAGCCTGTCTTTTTGAAAGAGTCTTATAAGTGACAGCTTCATAAAGCTAAAATCTTAAGTTCAGTAGGTTCAGATGCATCCCTTGTTTGATATGGGAAGGATATCAGTCTGTTTACCACAAAAACATCTGTAATAGTTGTACAGGTTTAGGTGAATGGGTAGATAGATAGCATAACCTGTTCGTAAGCATTACTGACAAAATTGTTAAGTAAGTACACTACTGACATCTGGTTGCAAACTACCTTCGGTTATAGTACTGAACTTGTTTATGCAGTTGACGCTACAGCAAGGTCATAAAAACAGGCTCTACAGCTACTAGGCCGGAATCTTGCAGATTCCTCTCCCTTAACTTCTTAATCCATACCACTTGTCTTAATGATAGTTATGATTGCTAAATTAGAAAGAGGTATTTGTCTAATAGTATACTTTGGTTTTAAATCTTATTTTTTAATTTTACTGACTCTACCATGACTACCATAAATAAAATTTACCTGCAAGTGTTAGTACAACTGTTGCAAAGGGAAAACTTAATATGCAGCTTCATCTGGATTTTTCAGCTAGCTATGAGTGCTGTATGTAGTATTAGACATTGCTTACAGGAGGTGAAAGAAGATTTGGCTAGCAAACATGGACTCTATAACCCTAAAAGTGATTATGAAATCAACTACACTGCACCAAAGCAAATGGTAATCGGCATAAGCCATTGAGACGAATGACTGTGAGTAAACGCTCCTCCACTCAGGAGTCATGTAGCCAAAGAGCCTTGTTGGTCGAAATGCTCTGCTCTTACCTGACTCAGAAAAATCCTTACCTGATCAGATTATTCTTTATCCGACTGCCGTTGCAGCAGGAAAGCGGTGCATGAAATCCCAAGCAAACAGTAAGCCTAAAATTTTGGTTGTCGACGATGAACCAGACAACCTTGACTTGCTTTACCGCACCTTCTACCGCGACTATAAGGTGTTAAGGGCAACCTCTGGCCCTGCGGCCCTCGATCTACTGGCTCAAGAGGGAGAGATCGCGGTGATCATCTCCGATCAGCGAATGCCGATGATGAGCGGTACAGAATTTTTGAGCCTGACAGCAACTCAATATCCAGATATTATCCGGATTATTTTAACTGGCTACACCGATGTCGAAGACTTGGTGGAAGCAATTAACGCTGGTAAAGTTTTTAAGTATGTTACAAAACCGTGGGAAGCTGAGGAACTTAAAGCAGTGGTGCGCCAAGCTTTGGATACTCACAATGTCCTCAAAGCCCGTACCCGCGAACTCACCCGTACACTCCGACAAGAGTCGCTACTGAATACCGTCACTAATACGATTCGTAGTGCTTTAGACTATAGACAAATTTTGCAGGCAATTGTAGATACAGTGGGTCAAATGTTGGAAGTGGATGTCTGTCTGTTGCGTCCCTTCCAAGATGAACAATTGACGGATAAAGGATTCATTTATCAGAAGTCTCTTTCTGAAGAAACAAGTGAACACACGCCAGCAGAGGTGGAGGCAAATAATTCTTCTGCTGTGTCTGTCTCTCCTCCTAATCCTCTACCTCTTTTGGCTCAGACGGTGTGGGAAACCCGCGAAGTCCAGGTGATTCACGATGTAACCGATGATGAACGCATTCACGGTAATACTCCCGAACTGCGCCAACGTGGAGAAGCTTTTGTCGCTGCTGACATTTGTTCTAGTTTAGTTGTGCCATTGATCTGCCAGCAAGAACTGATGGCAGTGTTGGCATTGCACCAGTGTTCTGTACCCCGCTTTTGGGGAGAGGATGAAGTGCAGCTTGTGTTGATGGTAGCGGATCAGGCTGCCTTAGCTTTGTCTCAAGCTTATGCTTACGAACAAGTACGTGCCCTTGCCAAGCGGGAGAGTTTAATCAATACGATTACTAGCGCGATTCGCTCTAGTCTAGATCCGCAAGATATTTTTGCGGCTATTACTCAACAACTAGGACAAGCTTTACAGGTTGATGGCTGCGTCCTGTCTTTATGGACAGAAGAAGATGAGTTTGTCGAGTGTGTGGGCTTGTATGACAGTTTGCAGCATTTGGAAAATTTACGTTCGCCAATCCTGGACAATAATTCAAGTAGTAATCATCACTTAACAACTCCAAGATTGCCCTATTCTCAAGCATCTATACAGGAGAATCCCATCCTCCAACAAATGCTACAGACGCACGAACCTGTGGTAATTGGGAATGTCAGCCATTCTCCCTCAGATGTGCAGGGTTTTAATTTGCCGTTAAAAATGCCAGCGCGATCGCTAATGTTTGTACCATTATTGGCAGATGGTAAATGTATCGGTAGTATTACTTTACATGAAGGTAAAAAAGTACGCCAATGGTTGCAATCTGATATTGATTTGGCGAAAGCAGTAGCAGCCCAAGCAGCGATCGCAGTGCAGCAGTCACATTTGTATCAGAAAACTCGCCAACAAGCTGAACGCTTATTGGAATTAGACAAACAAAAAACCGAATTTTTTCAAAATATCTCCCATGAGTTTCGCACACCCATCACCTTGATTCAAGGGCCTTTAGAGTCGGCGGTGGCGGCTGGTGAAGGGTTATCCTATTCCCAAAGTGCGATCGCCCTGCGTAACTCTCGCCGCTTGCTACGACTGGTAAATCAACTCCTGGATTTACAACGCCTGGATGCGAAGAGAATGCAGCCTAGTTTCCATCCTTGCGATTTAGTCGAATTTGTCAGCCAAATTGTGGAATCTTTTCGCCCGTACTGTGAGAAAAAAGGACTACATCTCGCCACCAGGTTAGATGAATGTTCTCCGGTGTACTTGGACATGGAAAAATTTGACAAGGTGGTTTACAATCTCCTGTCAAATGCCATGAAGTTTACTCCTGAAGGTGGCACAATCAGTGTCAGACTAAAATCTGAGCGCGATCGCTGCATATTGGAAGTAAAAGATACAGGAATTGGCATTGTTAAAGAACAAATTCCTCACCTATTTGAGCGCTTCCGCCAAGCTGAAGGTTCAGCAAACCGCTCCTATGAAGGCAGTGGTTTGGGTTTAGCTTTAGTTAAAGAATTGGTAGAATTACATGGTGGTCAAGTCACTGTGGAATCAGTTTACGGCGAAGGCACTACCTTTAGTTTATGGCTTGTTACCGGAAATGCTCATTTACCCGCACAGCAAGTACTAGAAACGCCTGCCGAAGTGAACACGAGCCGCGCTAGTGTAGAATTGGCTGATTTAGAACTGGTAGACTCAACAACAGACAATATTGAAGATATTACAATAAACTTCCCCGTTAATATTGATACTAAAGACCCAGCACTTAAGACTCAGCACTCAATTTTAGTAGTAGATGACAACCCGGATTTGCGAACCTACTTATCTGAGATTCTCCGGCGTAACGGTTATCATGTACAGACGGCTCGTAACGGTTATGAGGGGCACAGTATAGCTAAGGAAATTATACCCAGCTTGATTGTGACTGACTTAATGATGCCCTTGGTGAGCGGACTTGAGATGATTAAGATAATCCGCAAAGAGGAGAAGCTGAAAGGAATACCAATCATTCTGCTGACAGCAAAAGCTGATGAGGAAACCCGCATCGAAGGTACAGAACATGGAGCGGATGCTTATTTAGCAAAACCATTCAACGATCGGGAACTTTTGGCAGAAGTTCGGAATCTTCTAGCATTGAAAGAAAATGAACGGCGAATTGTGGAGTTAAATACTTATCTAACAGAATCAGTGCTAAAGCGCTTTTTACCGGCTGTATTGGTGCAAAAAGCTGCAACCGGAGATTTAACGTTAGATTTACGCCCAGAACCACGCTTAATTACAGTTTTGTTTAGTGATATCGTAGGTTTTACACAGCTATCAAATACTCTTAGATCCCGGCGAGTCGCAGAGTTGCTAAATGAATATTTAGAAGCCATGACCAAAGTTGTCTTTAGTAATGGCGGCACTGTAGATAAATTTATGGGAGATGCTATTTTAGCTTTATATGGAGCGCCGGAAGAACTAACCCCCAACGAACAGGTACGTCGTGCTATTAATACAGCAAGAGCAATGCACCGCTCACTGGCTGACTTGAATCAGCGCTGGCAAGATCAAGGTGTATTTGACGGCGACAGACTGACTAGCGTCCAGTTTCGGTGCGGTATCCATCAAGGTACTGCTGTTGTGGGGATGTTTGGTAGCGCTGAACGTGCCGATTATACCGCCATTGGCCCAAGTGTGAATATTGCTGCTAGGTTGCAAGCTGCTGCTGTTCCCGGTACTATCTTGGTTTCTGCTGCCGTAGCAGATTATTTGCAAGAAGAAGAAATTATTAAAGGTAGTCCGCTAGAACTTAAAGGAGTGGATGAAACAGTTTTGACTTTTGCTGTTACACCAGAAGTAATGATTAATCGCTAAAATTTAGGCTGGTATTTTAAAGCATTAGCAATGAGTAAGAGTGCCTAATCATATCCAGTTTATATAATATGACACCATCAGTTGCAGATAAAACTCCGATTCCAACCAAAGTCTGGAGGCGACACACCGATCCACCAGCTTTATGGATTTCTGTCATTATAGGTTCAGTCTCTCTGCACTTGCTGGCGTTCTGGCTGATGCGCTCATCTAATGCATTTAGTTTGTGGTTTCCTCAGCAAAGTCAATCTGCTGTTCCTATCGAATTGATAGACATTGCTCCTGAAACAAAATTAACAGCCAAGAAAGTTTCGCCAAAGCCAGCATCTGCAACTCAAAAGCCTGTACCAGCGCCACCACAAACATCACGAACTACGCCCAGAGATGAAGATTTTGGGGCAATAAATTCTGCTGATAATCTCCAGCAAAAGAGTCAAATTTACGCCTCTCAACCTAATAGACAACAGAAAATTCCTGTACCTACGCCGAAAGCGGTAGCTACACCAAAACCGACAGTTACGCCACAAGCGGTAGCTACACCAAAACCGACAGCTACACCCACACCTACGTTTCCAGTCGGTAATCTACCTTGGAACCGCCGTCAAGAAATCAAGCTGGGAAGGGGAACGGCACTACCGACAGGTATTCCATCAAGTCCACCAAATTCGACTGGAGAAACTCCACCAACTCCAACTGGAGAAACTTCGCCAACTCCAACTGGAGAAAATCCACCAACTCCAACTGGAGAAAATCCACCAACTCCAACTGGAGAAACTCCACCAACTCCAACTGGGGGAACTTCGCCAACTCCGACTGGGGAAACTTCGCCAACTCCAACTGGGGGAACTCCACCAACTCCAACTGGGGAAACTCCACAAACTCCGACTGGGGGAGCGTCGATAGCAATAATAGATCCTTTGCGTAGAGAGGAGATGATTAACTTTATACAAACAAAAGGTTTTCGGCAAGATGCTCTACCCGACGTTATCGCTTCATACACGGGAAGCAACGCAAAACAATTAGAATCAAGTTTTTTGCCTGGCGATTCCGAAGTTAAGCCAGCACAGATGCTTGTTAGTTTGATAATCGATCGCAATGGCAACTTTCAACAGGCTGTAATTCTAGAAATAGAACCAGCAACACTACAAAGTGAAAAAAGCGCATACGAGGGAATTCTCAATGATGTTTTCAAAACAGAAAACTTTCTTGCCGCTCACAACAACGATGGCACAAAACCAGATTTGAGCAATTTGTTTGTACGGATCAAAATCCAACCTGCTAATTCTAACTAGATGCTTGAATTTTTCCAACAACTGTGTTATGTTTATGGAGTTGGAAATTTGCGGGCGTAGTTTAGTGGTAAAACTATAGCCTTCCAAGCTATTAATGCGGGTTCGATTCCCGCCGCCCGCTTAGAAAAAATCTGAGATGTACTAGTAAAACAGGCTTTAAAACCATGTACTACCTATCTCAATTAAGCAGATAAGGTACTTGAGGAAATTACTATAGGTAGGTAGACTTGCTCCACAATGTACTAGTTTAAGCATTTAGTCTTGGTTTGATAAAATAAACAATTAAAAATAACTGTTTATTTTAAGTAACCACGCAAAATTAA
>NZ_JAYGHE010000064.1:0-42562 GCF_034931145.1 Nostoc sp. UHCC 0252
GATAAATCTTTCCTGGTCTATACCTCACACCTTCTTAACGAGAGCATCCCACTTTGATGAGCTTCCCATTTAAACGATAAGTCACTTGACCACAAACGAAACCCGCCGACTTAGGTTCTACATAAGTCCGTGCGGGTGGATTTTGTTTATCTAGCTGCGATTTCCAGTTGCCAGATATTTTATTTAAACTAGGATATTTTTTTAAAAACTGAGAATCTGCAACGATATCGTGACGGCCTTTAACACTTATCTTTGAACTGTTCAAGTAAATATTATAATCATAAACAACGTTGTTATTTTTAGTATTATTATTAATATTCTTTCCAGGAAAACCATAGAGAATATTCCTTAAAATTCTGACATCAGATGACGTATGGGCAAATATTTGTCCTCCCTTAATTTCTGGACTCTGATTATTTAAAACAGCAGTATTATTTACAATATCAACATGATCGCTTAAATATGTATGAATGCCTGAACCACCATTATTAAATGTAAGATTGTTTTGAACTAAAGTACGTCCTATATAGGGAGTCAACTTTGAGTCTTGCCGCTCATTTCTTGAACCATCAATAATAATACCATTCCCGTCTGATATCTTGCCAACTTCAATCCAAGGGACGTACATGCGATTGTTGTAAACCTTGTTGTTGGTAACAAACATTTTGTATCCCCGATTATTGTCAGAATTCCAATTGTGCAACATTGAAATACCACTAGAACCATAAATACCATACCAGGCATTATCGAACACAGTGTTATTATCCACCGTCACATAATCGGACTCCATTACTGCAATCCCTCCTCCTCCGCATTTGTGTACTTTGTTGTTCAAGATACGAACGTGACGAACATGACCATTGATTCGTCCGTCAACATTTATGCAGTTTCCGTTTGTAAGCTTGTTTGTTCTGTTAGTCTTCTGACTTAATGCATAATCAAGAGTAATATTGTCATTGTTTCCTATAACCTCTAACCCATTGATCTCGATATATGAAGCTCGATGTGAAATTGCAACACCATTCCATGTATTGTGTTTAATTTTTGGGAAATGACCAGGATATGCTTTATACCTAATCCATGCGTTTGCAGTTCCAGAACGTTTAATACTTACTGCACTCCCAGCTTGGGGTAAATTTGTGTATACTCCGTTCATAATCAATACTGTATCGCCAGGGTTAGTTATATCTGCTGCCCTTTGAATTGTCCTAAAAGCGGATGAAGTAGAAACTCCGCTATTTTTATCATTTCCATTACCACTAACATAGTATGTTTTCGGAGTCGTCTTAGCGCTGATTAGCTCACGGTTGGGTAGGATCGCTTCATTGTAAGTGGACACCTGACGAACATTTTCGTTTTCAACTGAAGACACTTTTATTTTGTCTCCTTCAATTAAAAGACCCAAGACCACGGGAATTGCAAGATAGGCGCTTAATCTGAAACCGTGAGTTACCACAAGAAAAGGCTCCTTTATCAGCAGTACTTAATAAAAATATCAGGATATTCACTAATTTTAACTACTATTTTGTATAAAGATTATGATAAGATTACCTTCCTAATTCCCGCGACTTCTATCTTGCCCATAGGCTTGCCAAGCCAAATCTACCAATCCATCAACGATCGCAGCTGCAACAACTGCATTACCTTTGCGACTCTCGATTGTAATATGGGGCACTAAGGAGTCTTGTAAACGCCCCTTCGCTTCATCAACATCAACGAATCCCACTGGAGTCGCAATTACCAAAGCAGGTCTAATTTCCTCAGCTTCAATTAAATCTACCAGTGCTGTTAGCGCTGTTTGCGCTTGACCCACCACAAAAATGCCCTCTGGATAACGCTTTGCTAAGGTTTCAATTCCCCATGCTGCCCGAGTTTTTTCTTTTTGAGGTCGTGTCAAAGCTTCCATGCTGCAATACACAGGATTAGCAAAGGTGTTTTGAATCTCAGATGCAATACCTACTTGTACCATCGGAACATCTACCACAATGGTGGTACGCGCAGCTAGTGCTGCTGCTCCTGCTTGCAAGGCACGCTCAGAGAAACGAATCAAAGACTTATACTCAAAGTCGGCTGTAGAGTATATTACTCGACGCACGATCTCATATTCTGCGGGTGAAAAGACATGATTTTCAATTTCGTTATCGATGATTGCTAAACTTTGAGCATCAGTTACGTGCCATTCCATTTTCGTTGAGCTTCTTAAATATTAGCTTTCAGCTTATCAGCTCCAGGGAGTTAGGAGTAGAGACGCGATTAATCACGTCTCTACAAGAGTTAGGAGTTAATTAAAAACTCATAACTCATTACTGGAAGAAGGTCGACTGAAAACAGGAGAAAGATAGGCAACCAAAACACCAATCATAAAGCCAGATATATTGCGAACTAGAGGTAGCCAGTCATTTGTGCGCGTCACTACTGGCCCAATGCCAAAGGCGATAAATAAGATTCCCCACAAAGGTGAGAAAATTAAAGCCCATTGCCAGGCAAAAATTTGTCCTTTCTCACGGGGTTGAGCCGCAAATCCACAAATTATCCCACCAATCACTGAGGTAATCAAAGTAAGAATCCATTGCTCTCGCGGTAGTCCGGGAACAACGTTGCAACCACCTTTGAGCAAACAGCCTTTAACTGATTCTAAAGCTTGCAAAATAGCTTGGTCTTCGCCTTGTTCGCGGACAAAGTACAAATTACCAAAGCGGGTTTGCAGTTCTATCCAGAATGTTCTGGGTAAAAGTTCATAAACAGCATCACCGACACTAAAGCTGAGAATGTTACCACCACGAGAATCGGCAACTAATAAAATGCTTTTGTCATCCAAACCCCAATATTTGATCACTGCCCGACCTGGGGTGCGGTCATACTGAGTCAATACTCGCAGTTTCCAGCCCGTATCGGCTTCAAACTGTTCTAAATCTTTGACCAGCTTTTCTTCTTGCAGCACAGGCAGAGATTTAGCTAAGTCTACAACTGGGGTAAAGGTGTTAGGGAGTAAGTCAGGATTGTCATAAGCCAGGGCTGGGGGAGAATGCATGACCCAAATTGACCCAGCCAGGAAAAATACTGCAATAGATACGAGAATTCGCCGCCAAAAACAAGATTGCATGGACGTTTTTATATAAATATCAACGGTAGAAGTGAACAAGTTGTTTTAAAAGAGTACTAGAAAAATGATAGTTCTTTACACTTGTTTACTTTACTCTAATCTAAGGGATCAAAGCAAAACGTTTTTGGGAATTGGGGACTAGACAGTAGCATTAATGGAGTTTTAATATAAAGTGCATTTTGTCAATCAGTTAAAATACTCAAAATTGACTAAGCTATAACGGAGTTACCTATACAATAGAAGGAGAATAATTTAGAGGTGAGAGATGACTAACAAAGAATTATTAATCCAAGAAATAGAAACGTTACCGCCAGAGTTGCTAATAGAAGCGCTCGATTTGATACGTTCTATTAAGGTTAACTATACAAACAAAGAGTTGAAACCAGGTAAGCTTGAATCTATCCCTTTAAGCGATTATACAGAAACTTCTAGCGATCAAGAGCAACTTACATACCGTCCTGCTTCAGGACGCTCCATCCTTCGACACGCTGGCACTTGGGAAGGTAACGACTTTGAAGAATGCCTTCAAGCAGTATATGCTACTCGTGGTCAAGCTAAATTTGATGACGAAAACCTATTTTAATAATGTATTTACTCGATACAAATCATTGTAGTGCCATTATTTTAGGCGAACCAAATGTTATTCGTCGTGTGAATGAAGTTGGAGAAAATAATATTGCCACTTGTGTAATTGTCCAGGGTGAATTGACATTCATGATGGAAAAATCCCAACGCAAGGAAAATAATTTAGTTCGCTTGAGAGAATTTTTAGAAGATATTCGTATTTACCATATAACAGAGCAAACAGCAACAGTTTACGGTCAAATTAAGGCAGCTTTATTCAATCAATTTGCACCCAAAGATAAAAACAAGTGGCGAAAAACTAAAATTGTTAATTTGGGTTTTGATGAAAATGACATTTGGATAGCTGCTGTTGCACTGCAAAATAATTTAACTGTTGTTTCAAGTGATAGTGACTTTTTGCGAATTCAACAGGTGAGAACCTTTTCGCTGGAATCTTGGGTTTGATTTGCAGCATAAACCTATAGCTTTATAATTAACTTTACAGCACCCATTTTTTAACTAGCGTTAAAATACAGCTATCTCCAATTAAAATATATGGTGCAAAGGCTGTGTTTTCATTCCAGTCATTAACAAGAGAATAAAAAGTAATCTCACAGTTAGATTTAAGAAATAATCTTTTTGTTATTGTCTCAAAGAAAATTTCAAAATTAGGCTGATTCCTAAACCAAGAATTTCTCAAATTCTCAAATTTATCTTTACTAAAACATTCCGCTCGACGATAAATGTCCAATTCATCCCAATAATATGTACCCAGTATATTTTCTACCTCTGGATATAAATATTTGCCAAATTCACACAAATTGACAACATTACGGGTGCGAATGTAGCCTTTATCAAAACTCCGATATCCGCTACGTTTTGCAAATACTTTTAAATCACCTATTCCACTGTCCCAAGATTCATCATATTGGCTATTAAGGGTATCTACAAATTTACGAACAACTTTGTATGTACTTGGTTCTTGACAAAAATTTGGGAACAAGCACATTTCTCCTAAAAAGACTGCTTCATTAAAATATGCTTCACCCGTTCTGCCAAATTGATCAATACAATGCCAAAGTTTATCCATAAACAAAGCTCACTTTTTTTAAGCTGATAAAATAGCAAGTTTTGATATTGCATAAGGAAGATAAGCAATACGCCATACCATTTTTTGGTCAATCTTCGTCATCGAAATTGGTTTCCCAGTTAGCAACGTCATCGTAACCTTCGTTAGCGCGGTATACTTCTGCTTTTACGCGACGATTTTCTTGCCTTAGCACTTCTCGTTCTCGCAACGTTAGTGGTGGTTGTTCATTGCTTGGCAAGCGATCGCTATTTCGCCTCGGAGGTTTTGGGCGTGTGAAGTTTCTCCAAGCAGCTTTCGCACCAACAAAGATGCTACGTGTAGTTACTTGCAGATTTTGAGCCTGAATTCTTGCACTATCAAGGCTTTGATCGACTTGCTTGGCTACTTGACTGGCACTTTTTACACCTTCACTGACATCATCAGTTAAATCAGTTATTTCTAAGCCAGTCACACGGATAGCTTCTAGAGTGGGCGGTAACTCCCGTGAGAGGGTATCGAATAGCTTTTCTGCACTGCGAGCCGCGCGTGCTAACTCCTGCAAAGCCGGTATTGCCGCCACTAAAACCGCAGTTAAGCTTGTGGCGACTAAAAGTAAGGAGAGTCCCAACCAAAACAGGGGATCAATCACGATAATGTCATTTATGAGCGTTCTAATTGCTGGGGAAGATAATCTGAGTCTTCAGGTGATGTTTGCCGCTTTAAGATTTGGCTTTCCTTCTGAGTGGCATCTACACCTGCTGCGATCGCTTCCCGTAATCGATCTAAAGTCTCATCCCAGTTCTTTAGTGCGCCGGCAGAGAGACGATCTGCTTGGATTTGCACACTCGTTGATAAATCTTCAGCCAATTCTGGGATAGCATTAGCTGATTTCTTCAAAATTTTACGTGTTTCGCGCCCTGTACGTGGAGCCACAAGCAAACCGGTTAAAGCACCGATGGTAGCTCCCAGCATCAAACCGCCAAAAAATACTCCAGAACGGTTATTAGACATATTGTTGTTTATCTCCTTAAATCTATTTTAGGTGGGTTTTCTCTCCTTGCAAGGCTGACTGATTTTATTCAGTTAATCTATCCTGACAAAATCTCAGCCAAAAATGTTGCTTTTATTCATTAAACATTAAAAACATTAATTATTTATAATTCAAAACTCCTTGTGTCCCTGGTCTACCGGATCTTTTTGCCCTCATGTCAGCCCTAATTATAAATGTTCATGTGAACTTGACATAACTCATTTTGCAACAATTTTTTTCCCGGATATTAACTCTAGCCTCCAAAAATAACGCCGCCAGATTTTCTGTCCTTGTAAAAGTAGACTGATAATTTGTCGCACTTGTTGAATTTGTATTTGTAGCGCTTGATTTTTCTGCCGTAAATTATAAATATTCTCCTGGCTGAAATAAATATTTTCGGGTGCTTTATTCAATGCTGCATGAGTATAAGCTTCATAGATGATTAACTTATCTGCTATGTATGTTAGCTGCTGCTTGAGTTGCTGCACTCGCCAAACCACATAGAGTAGTATCAGCGAAATGACAATATTAACGAGAATAACTAAAATTACCATTGTTTATCTTCACCAATATCAGCTTTGACGAATTGTTCTATGTACTGGACTACGAATTTTAGATATTAGATTTTTTGGTTCACACTCAAAAAATCGCCAATTCGCCAATTTTGTAACAACTATATGCCCACACCTCACAAAACCACAGCTACAATTGCCTTAGATTCACGACTCGGTTTGCGAAATCAACCCGTATGCTCAAAAAGCCCCAGCATTACTACTCGCTACTTCAGCTGATCATTCTAGTCAATTTGCGAGCTTTGCGGAATCTAAGGATAATGGCATAGCCCTTCAACATCGGGTGAGAGAACTACACTACACTCCCGATCGCAGGCTTCCCAGCATCACCTTTATTATTGTGCTACTGCCTCTACCAGTTTTCCAGTTTGTCGTGTGAAGTTCACTAAAATTTTGTCTGCAAAATCTTACCAATGCTTAAATCAGCAAAACTTGCTGGATGTGCGCTGGGGAAAGGGAAAGTAGAGAAAGAGAGAGTCTATCAATTCCTCCTCCCTTATACAATTTTCCTAGCCGATGGCTTGCTTCATTGAAGGCTTTCCCCCTAATATTTCGCAATCGGTTACTAATAATGATTATTTTTTCTATATATCCAGTAGGACGTGAGGATGTCAAAAAAATTACCATCAGCTAATTTATTACGAGTCATTTTTGTTGCTTTGACAATTGGATTTGTTGGGTGTGGAAATCAAGCTGCAAGAACTACATTCACTGAAACTACCGCCCAGGTAAATGAGAATCTTCCTCAAGTTGTAGCAACGACAAGTATATTATGTGACTTAACCAAACAAGTTGCTGGGAATACAGTTAACCTCACTTGCTTAATTGAACCTAGTGCCAATCCTCGCGTTTATAAACCAAAGCCAGAAGATCGTAGAGCCATTGAGCAAGCTAATCTCATTCTCTATAGTGGCTATAATTTAGAACCAAATCTGATCAAATTAATTAAAGCAACTAAAAATCCTGCGCCGAAAATAGCTGTCGGACAACTTGCGGTATCTAAGCCAGAAAAATTTCAGAAAGATAGCAAGATTTTAATTAATCCTCATCTTTGGCATAATACTAAGAATACTATCAGAATGGTGGAGGTAATTAATAGTAATCTGAGAAAATTAGAATCTAGTAATGCAGCGAATTATCAGAGCAACACCAAAAAAATCACAAATGAACTGACTCAACTAGATAGTTGGATTAAGTCAAGAATTACGAGTATTCCGACCAATAAACGTAAGTTAGTTACAACCTCTAATGCACTGAGTTATTACGCCAAAGCATACGGTATTCCATTAGCAGGGGGATTACAAGGTATTAATAGTAGCCAAAACTTGACACCTAAACAAGTTAGAAATTTAGTTACAAATATTAAAGGGGCTAAAGTCTCAACAATTTTCCCTGAAACGGCAAGTAACGAGAATTCACTTCAATCTGTAGCAAGAGTTGCTGAAGTGAAAATTTCTGATAGAAAGTTATACGTTGAGGGACTTGGTGAACCAGGAAGCGAGGCGGACACTTATCAGAAAATGATGATTGCCAATACACGCACAATTATAGAAGGGTTAGGAGGGACGTATTTAATGTTTCAACCGAAAACTGCTAACTAGTTATAAATTCCATTAAAGAATCTGATAAACCGAATTCTTTTAGATTATTTGGATCAACGAAAACTCGGTTTATCAGCCCTTTTTTGAAGAGGAAAAGGCGAATGCTATTTGTCTTTTAATCTAATATCAATAACAGTTGCATTGAAGTTGTAATTAAAGCCTTCCAACTCAAATGGCATTCCAATTTTAACCTTACTGTTACCTAGAACAGGTCCATTTTCTGTTACCTGGGCTTTGCCATCTAGAGTCAAAAGCAAATCTGTACTAAAATTGTTGGTTTTAGGATCTGGTAATTCTTTAACAGTGCCATCAGGTTGGAAAACATTGACTGTTCTGGGTAGCTGTTGAACGGATTTAATCTCAATCTGCCCATAAGGTTGATTGCGGATAATCACATTAGTCTTCCCACCTTTTTTTAAACCTTGGTTAAATAATTGTTCAGGGTCACGGACATTTAAACCACGAACTACTAGGTCTACTTCTATAGGGATTGTTTTCGCACCGACTTGGGCAACAGAACCAGAAGTACCAGGGAAGACAAAGATGCCAAATATAACTAGCAGAATTACTAGGGCAGCACCTAAATCTAGAAGATTAATTTTGCCAAACAAGCGACCTTTTGAATCTAAAATAGCCATAAAAATTTTTCCGAGGTAATAGCGAAGTAATTGATTGTAGCAAGAACGCTTTTGATGGAAACGCCGATTTTTCCTATTTGGTAATAACTCAAAGTGGCTAGCATTGCGGTTATGCGACAGTTTATCACGAGTTCGTGCGATCGTTAACCCTCAAACTTTTGCCCATTAAGATTGATGTACCCAGAAAGTAATATCTCGTGTTTAAGCCTATCTCTAGAGGGAATCTCTAGACCCTCACAATTCGGTAGATTTGCTTAAGTATTACCTATATCAGAACTCATTTGTTCTTGAGTTAAGAATGCAACTTAGAATACTTGAAATCCGTCTCATAATTTATCCCATCACTTTATGTTCTCCCGAAATAATCTTTAAAGCGTATTATGTTGAATTGGAAAGGTTTTGTTGCAAGTTACCGTGTATGGCGGCGTAGCTGGTTTTATCCCCTAATTTCGGTAGTAGTCGCCCTGAGTTTGTGTCTGAGTACACCCTTGCCTGGAAGAGCTTTAGACTTCTTACCTCTTATATTGCAGGGAGTCCAGGTACTTCAGCTTTCTAATATATCCGATCGCCAGGAAACTGATATTGGCAAGCAGATTAATCAGCAAATATTGGGGGGTCAAGTCAAACTTTACCGGAATGCTGAAGTT
Organism: Nostoc sp. UHCC 0252; assembly: GCF_034931145.1. Lineage (NCBI taxonomy): Bacteria > Bacillati > Cyanobacteriota > Cyanophyceae > Nostocales > Nostocaceae > Nostoc > Nostoc sp. UHCC 0252. Next base: position 9,225 of record NZ_JAYGHE010000064.1, read on the forward strand.
AATCGCTATGTAGAACAAATTGGTCGGCGGTTAGCAGCTAATAGCGATCGCCCCAAGCTTCCCTTTACCTTTCAAGTGGTTGAAGATGATGCGATTAATGCCTTTGCAACTTTGGGAGGCTATGTATATGTCCACACAGGTTTACTGAAAACCGCAGACAATGAAGCGGAACTTGCAAGTGTCATCGCCCATGAAATTGGTCATATTGGCGGGAAACACTTGGTTAAACAGATGCGGCAAAAAGCGGTCGCTAGTGGTTTAGCAACAGCAACTGGTTTAGATCGCAATACAGCAGTGAATATTGGTGTAGAACTTGCCTTGAATCGTCCTCGCAGTCGTCAAGATGAATTTGATGCCGATCAAAGAGGGCTACGAACCATGACACGCGCCGGGTATGCCCAGTCTGGGATGGTTTCTTTTATGCAAAAGCTACTGAAAAAGGGTGGTTCTACTCCGACATTTTTGAGTACACACCCCGGAACTAGCGATCGCATTGAGGGTCTTAGACGCGCAATCAACTCCCAACCTAGTAATGCAAATTATGGGTTGGATAATGCTAGTTATAAAGCTAATATTCGACCATTAGTAAGGTCTTGAGGGAATGGGGAATGGGAAATGGGGAATGGGGAATTGGGAATGGGAATTGGGGAATTGGGAATTGCTTAGTCTCCTTGTCTCCCTCATTTTCCACATCCTTCCCCTCGCCTGATCTCGAATATTGTTTAATTTTTATTGCGGCGATCAACTTTGATTTTGGCTGGATTAACGGTAATTACAGCCTCTTCTAAAGGAAGGGCACGGATATAATTTTTAAAAATATTAACTTGATAAACCAGGTTATTTGTGACATCTAGTGCGGTCAACCAGCCACTCCGGGGATGATAAGCGCCAGTATCTATGTCTAGCCATCCCTGCCCTTGTGCCAATTTGCCGGGAGAAACACCAGGCAGAGTAAAAGTAATGGTGTGACCGATGATAATGAGCTTATCTGGAAAGTAGGGTTTTTCAATGCTGTGAAATTCCTCTCGTATCCAACAGAGTTGATCGGCAGTTTGTTCTGTGACTAACTTGGAAGGGTCAACACCAGCATGAGTTAACCAAATATCCCCCAAGTCTAGATATGTAGGCAAACTCTTGAACCAATCCAGGTGATCGTCAGGGATTGAAGCCTCGTGATAACTGGCTACGGTAGCTTGCCCCCCACTATACAACCACGCTTGCATTGTCGGAGAGGAAGTTCTTTCATTAGTCAGAATGTTTAATAACATCTGCTCATGATTTCCCAGCAAACATGCGTAGTTATGTCGCTTGACAAAATTAACTACTTGTGAACTATGAGGCCCGCGATCAATTAAGTCTCCCAAAAAATAGATTTGATCGTCTGATGTGGGGGCGATCGCCTCCAACAAAGTCATCAAACCTTCATAGTGGCCATGCACATCCCCAATTACAATTCGTCTGGGGCTAGTTTCGCTCATTGTCTCTTAGCTTCAATAGTTTGGCTAATACTTCTGCTACAGTTTAAGCTGTCTGGTTTCCGTAATAGAAGGTAAAAATACTGAATAAGTTGCATTTTAATTTAATTATTCTCCCAAAAATAAAATATCTTGATTATTCTCTAATAAATAAAATATATTTATGATGAACATAGAATAAGATTCATAGTTCTTAATGCTAAAGAATAAAATCGGCAAATTTGACCCATGTCAGCTTAGAATCGAAGCTATTGCCGTATTGCTCATTTTTTACCTCAACAATGTCTAAGGATTTCTCTGCTGATATTAGTTCGCGCATCTGCAAACACATGAATGACGATCATGCTGATGCCATAGTGATTTATGCTAAAGCTTTTGGTGGTGTGAAGGATGCGTAGGCGTAGCCCGTCGAAGACATCGCAGCACAAATGCTGTCAATTGATGCCCAAGGTATGGATTTAACAGCACAAGTCAACGGTGAAGCTGTACCAGTTCGCATTCAGTTTGATCATGTTTTAGAGGATGCAGAAGATGCCCATCAAACTCTTATTGCAATGGTGAAGCAGGCGCGGGTAAAGGCAAAGTAGAAATTTGGAAGTCCCGAATAGACCGCCATTGCGCTTTATGTTAGCTGTCACCCAGAGATAGCTACCTTTTCCTTGACTACTGCGGCATCAGGCTTGGTTTGAATAATGTCAAACTTCCAGTCTGAAGAGTAATCAGGCAACTCATAGCCAATACTCTTAACATGAGCCAGCATCAATTCATCCCGTTGATGCCAAACTAGAAATATTTTCTCCCTGCCATCATAAAGTGTCTCTAGGTCGATTTGATAAACTTCATTTACCCGCTTTAGTTTCAAGCCCAACAAATTTAAGAGTCGGCTGAGTATTTTTATCGCCGAAACCTGCTCTTTATCTCCAACTAAATTAATACCAAGCGCCCTTTTAATATGCTTACTATGTTGAAAAACAACGTTTTTAAGCATTATCAAATCTGGATTACTCTCAGTAAACTCTCGTTCTGCTTCGAGAAACTGAAGCATTCCCAAAGCTCTCATTGCTTCAACTTTAAGCGTGTAAGTTTTTAAATCTGGTAGAAAAACTTTCCCTTCACCCCAAGACAATTGCTGATGCCATTCTTGCTGATCTCTGACGTGAAAATACTCGCTCTCATGAGTTAGATAATAATGAATTAACAATTGACGATAATATCCTTGATCGTCTTGCAACTTCAGGCAAGGAGTGACTTCTACACCATACCTTTGTCTGAGAACATATTTATTGACTTGGTTACGTTCTCCATCAGTCAGGGAATGCTTCACTAATAGCTGCTCATATTCTACATAATTGATATCTTTAGCATTAGCTACAGCAGTTGCCACTGATAGTTGATTTTGCTGCTTAATCTCTTTAATTTTGCGTTTAATATCTTTAGCTTTTTGGCGGCTTTGCGCCCAATCTTTCTGAACTTTGACAATTTCTAAAATTAATCTTCTGCGGGTAGCTGAATCATCAGCATCAGTTGCCAAAAACGCAAGGCGTAAATCTCGAATAATATTATTGTGAACAGCATTACTCCGCATCTGAATTTGATGTCCATCAGCAATCAAACCATCTTGCATAGATTGACGATAGAGGCGAATAGAAGCATTTACCCGTGCAGATAACTTAGCCCAAGTTCGCAAATGAATCGGGTCATGAACTAAAGGTAAATCCACATCTATTTTGTGTAATGGACTAAGCAAAGCTAAGTTTTCTTTTTGATTTTCTTGATACCAGTCAGATAGCAAGCGATAATTTGTACTACCACTACCAATTAAGCCAATACCTCGTTTAGCGCACCAGACAACACGCGGCACATCATCCCGCACTCTTGCTAATGCTTGTCTTGCTTCCGAGTCAGGAATTACCCCTTGAAAAATGCCATAAACTCGGTCGAAATGTTGGACATCAATACTAATTCCTGTACCAAGGCTAGGAGTAACAAAAACGCCGTCATATTCAGAGATTTTTTGATTGATTGCTGCAATAAAATCAACCGCTTCGTGGCCAGGTGTGTTTGTAGTGTGGCTACTAACTACCAAAGTTTTGGGAAATTGCCTTCGTAATTTTTGTAACCGTTCTTTGAGATAACGTTCGATTGTTTCACAACTATAACGCCCAGCGCGACTATCAGTAGTAACATAACATTTACGTCCAGCAAGTAAATCTAATTCCAGTTGGTGAATTAGCGGTGTTGGGTTCGGCGAATCGTAAAAAGTTACATCCCAACCTTGTTGAGGCTTCCATTGGTTGAGAACTACCCAAGGGGTTAATTTAATTCCGGCTAATCCCTGTAGATATTCAAGTGATACATCTGATAAATCAGCATCTTGGGCAATTACTGAACCCCCAGTTGTTAAAACTGTAGAAATTAGCTGCTGGAATAATTTTAATATTTTTACACGTTTATATTTACAAGTATTACTGTTTAGTAGATGCCACAAAGATTGCTCTACTTCATCTAAAATTATTATTGCCCCGTGCCAATTTTCAGGATTAAGTTTCCAAATGGAATCAACGCACAGTCCAAGGGATTGCTGTGGAGAAAGTGAACGGAGGATAGGAGGAGCAGGGGTAAGTGTTTTATTAATCCTTTTATCCCCATCTTCTTTATGCGTTCCCCATTGAATACCGATTTTTTCACACAAAAATCTTCCTAGTAGAATTCTGTGAGTAATTAATAAAACGGGTTGATTTCTAATTTTTGCTTGCTTAACAACAGCTTGCAACGATGTAGTTTTACCTGTTCCTTTTGCAGACTTGACTCCTACTAACCCAGAAGTTGGAAAAGGAATTTCACCTATATAAGGGCGATTCAATGTGAGACTAGGAGGAATGGTTAACTCTGTATGGGGTTTGGTTTGAGCAAGATAAATTTCTAAGTCAACACTTTGGCGATAAATTTTCTCGAAACTAGTTGCACCTTTTGCAACCATAAACTCATCAACCCCTTTTTCTATCCCTGGGAGTTCTATGACTTTTACAGAGCAATTTTTTTGCTGGAATAAACAACCAAGTTGAGAAATAGCATTATTTACAGCAGCAATTGTTTTAGGTTGAGTTTCAAAATCAAAACAAATATAAAAGCTACGTTTTGTAATTGCAAAAACTGCTAAGTCGGGAATCAACTGACGACGCGTAACTTTGCCAAATTCATCTTTAACAACCCGATAACCACTGGTAATTCCGGGAATAGCAATAGCTGCATATCCTTGTGACAACAGCGTTGCTGCTTTCTTTACACCCTCGCAAAGAATGAGGGGAATGTTATATTGCATCACCCATTGCCAAAAGTCTCTAGCTTCACCATCAGCAGTAATGGTTATATTGTCAGGCATGACCAGATTGTAACGTGCAGCAACTTGCTGCCATACTTGCAACGTCACTCGCAAACAAAATACCCGCGTTGGCGTGCTGGGGGGATGCTCGTATTTGATAGATTTACCATTGTGATTCTGTCGGGGTTGGTTTGGCTTAAAGCATCCCCATTCCATCACTTGCCAGTTATTTAAAGGGTCTAGCCCCGAACACCACCAACCCCCTTCAGTAATATGAGCATAACGCTGCAACCATCCACTTTTCACCATTCCGGTATTGGTGCGAGGGAGTAGCTCAGAAATCAATAGGTACTCATAAGCGGTTACGCCTTGGAGTGACCTGAAATTGAGTTGCACTAGGTGTAAGTCTATACCACTACTCTTGACTAATTCCTCAAGGTGTTGGGGGTGTAAATAGTGCAGATGCATAGGGAAAGACCGGAAGAAAAGACAACTGAGATTAAAACATTAACATGCATCTGCTTTTTTTATATAAGAGATATTGCGAGGCTTTTATGATGCTTTTTTTACTTCGTCATGGAAGGCACATCGGTTAAGTCTCTAGTGGGTTATTCTGCCTATTGGATCCCCAAAGTAATAATTTTGTATTGTGATATTTGTTCGATTTTAATTTTAATTTATCAGTAAATCTTTGCGTAAAGGAATGCGATCGCTAGAGGGGTTGCAGCAGCGATCGCCATAGGGTAACATCTTCATTTACGTTCAACAAAAACTTTACACTCAGCATCCACCTACTACCACGCCTCATGTTTAGGGTGTGGCATCTCTGATGAATCAAGATAAAAACCTCACTCCAAAGGTGGGCTAACAAAGGTTTGAGATAGGCAAGGCTATTAATTTTTCTTTCGCAAACAAGACTAATACAGATAACTTGACGTAACACTTTTACCCAAGTAGCACGGTAACTTCAAATTTTGATTGGAGGTAAAATAGACAACAACTTTTCAAATAATTTCAATCTGCTTATAAACCCTTTGCTTTTAGTTGCGAATGTAGGAAATATGGCTTTATACTTTTTGAGTATACCGTGTGCTTGTTTCATCACTGGCTATTTTTTATTAAAAAAAAGTAATAATGAAATCTCACATTTAGTAGCTGTGTTTGCAGCTATCAGCCTGATTTTGGGTTTAATGTTAGCTCCTTGGCAGATTTTACTTCTACTATTAATTTTTATTCTTATCAATACAAGCTACGAATACTACACAAGCAAGGTAGTTAACAGGGAAATACAATATCCACAACAGCCAGTTGCCAAATCTGAACCAGATTATAATTTAATCTACCGTGGGGCTTCCTATCGTGCTGATCTTGATGCTAAATCAAATGAATTAACCGTACCATTAGTAACCCATAAATTGAGCTTTAGGGGATGTACTTATTTTGTTCGCGCTGATCCTAATGCCCAATCGGCTGGAACAATTACACCACCAGTAACCTATAAATTGAGCTTTAGGGGAAGCAGCTATTCTATAAACAGAACTACACACAAAGAAATTAAATAGCAAAGAGTGTAGTAAAAGCAACTCAAATCATTTGTAAAGCATACCTAATTCAACGCTGGACAAAAAAGCCTATTTTGAAAGATAGGGGCTATGAGTTACGTTTTAAAGTTCTAGCTTTTGCTCTTTCCAAAGCAGTTAACAGACGGACTGCATTTTTAGGTGAACGAAGTAAATGAGATGTTTCTAGTAAACTATCTAGTTCATCAACAGCAATTAGGGCGACGTTTTCGCCTTCTTGTCGCGTGATAATTACCACTTCTCTATCTGCAACTACTTGATTGCAGAGTTCGGCTAAGTTGTTACGAGCATCAGTCAAGTTTGTCTGCTTGGACATGGTGGGAAATTTCCTAATGCTGTAGGCTTTACAGTAGATAATAGCTTGGCTGGTTGGAGGCGCGATCGCTATTGGCTTTTCTTCATCTAATGTCAAAACAACAGATTATCCTTATATCTTTCACTTTAAGCCAAGATTAGTTTATCTCACATCTCAAAAATTGAATAAATTTCTCTAATCCTTTAAAAATATCAGGGTAATTTGTTTGCACTTGTATCTCTTCTTCTAGCTCTGGAAACTCATCTAATATGTCTTCATTTGCAATATTCAAATAAAATGTAATAGTAAGAATAATTTTTTCTAGATCATCTATTGAAATAGGATTTGAAGGTTGAGAAATGGAATAGGGACTTATATGGACAAAATTGGAGAGATACTTATATAAAAAGCTGTATCTTTTATTAATCTTTTCTTTATCCTGCTCACATACAGAATTAATTTTTACTAATCTGCTTAAAAGTACATCATAATGGTTTATGAAGCATCCATTAGCCTTGATCACAGCTTTATCGAAATCCTCGGAAAATAAATCTTTACATTTTCCATCCTTAAGAAGATTTTTATATTTTTCATTTTGTAATTCTATTTGTTTATAATATTCATTTTTATTAATTTTGTTTTTTAATTCATATAATTGTTCTCCTAGCTCTTTTAAGTCCGTTTGTTCTCTTACCTGTTTTAAGTCAGTCGCTTTTAATCGCCTAATCATTTCTTGTCTTTCCAAAATATCATGTATTTCAAACATGAGAAATCTAAATTGAAACTCGGACTCATTAATATCAGCAGATGTTAAATAATAAAACGTTTTGTAAGACTCAATTATGCTTCTTGTTAAAATTGCTACCGATGAAAAATCAACAAGATTTGGATTGTCAATATTTTGATTTAAAATGCGAAAAATAGTTGTGCTGGTAGACTTCATTCTACATAAAATATGATGCCTTAATTTATTTTTATCATCTAATTTTTCATAAGTCTTATTCAAAAAATTAAAAACTTGATTAGTTAGATTCAGAGATGACTTAAAAATTTCTAATAGTTCTGAGTAATTCATAGTTATTACTTTGGTAAATGTTCGTTAGTTAAATTTAATCTTTCTCATATTTCATAATTAAAAGAAAAAAGATTTTGGTAAAGATTATACATAACTTCTCACCCCTCAATCTTATCAATTAAACTCTAAACTAAGCTCCAACAGCTTCTTTAGCGGCGTACAACACCTCAGCGTTGATTTCTTTGAAACTGCAATCGCAATTCAATTTATTGATGCTGCGCTAGATTTATATTCAGTTACGTCAAATCATTGCTGAATAGGACGTAAAACTTCTAATTCACTAGGATGAGTTAAAATTTTGCCTAATGGCTCACTGAAATAAACAACTTGATAATTAGGTGCAAGTTCTGTTTGCAATACCTTCCAAAGACTAATTCCTTCTTCTTCAAAAGCCACTTCAGCCTCTGCACTCAAATCTGGTGAGTTAGCAGGATCTTGCCAATTTAATGTTGCATTATAATCAGCCGCCCATTTTCTCAGATGGCTAATGGTTTCTTGACTGAGGGGCAGTTTTGCTGGATCGATATTACCAACCTTATCAGCATCTGCCCACCATAAAGGGTCGCACCCATAATCAGCCATTAGTTTAATCTTTACTGCCATAGCTATTCAGGTGAAATTATGGTAACGAGGCGGGATTAGCTCCGACTATATAACCATTATCGCCCACACTCACTGCTATGTATTGTGTTTGTCCATTAAAAATTACTTCATAGATTTCTCGGCGAGGTTCTATCGTTCCTTGATAACCAAGAAACTTTCCTCTTGTCACAGCAGCCATAACAGCATCAGGGATTTCATTCTGAGAGATTCCGCGTCTGGCAAAATCATCTTGATGTTCCTTTAAGATGTGTAATAATCCGCTACCTTTTCTACCAGCTTTTCCCTGCTCTAAAAATACGATTTTGCCATCGGCTTGCTTGGCAATCCGCACAACTTTTTCTGGACTGTGATTAATACCAGCCTGACATAGTGCCGCAAACAATGCCGCTTTATCATCATTCATATTTAATTTAGTTATTTTAAATAGTTATTGAAAGAAATATATAAAAATTAATATTAAATATATGATATCTCATAATTTAATTTATATCACTAAAGCAAAAAAATAGGGTAAAGAGTATACATAACTCCTTACCCCTTAATCTTCTCGATTAATCGCTAAACTAAGCTCCAACAGCTTCCTTGGCGGCGTACAATACCTCAGCGTTGATTTCTTTGAAACCGCGATCGCGGGCAAATTTCTCAGTATTACGCTTCACTTTCCCGCGAACAAATCCAGGAATCTTATTCAATTCTGCTTGACCATCTTTTGTCCAATTCAAATCAGAATCAGCAGAAATTCCTCTAGTAATTACTTCCTTGGTATCATGACCACCGAAGATTTCTAATAGGTGATCTTCCATTCCCAAAGTGAAGGAATTGTAGATCAAATCTGTAATCTGATTTGTGCCTTCGTAACCCATAAATGGTTTGTAACCAATGGGGAAGTTTTGGACGTGGATTGGTGCAGCAATTACGCCGCAGGGAATATCTAAGCGCTTACCAACGTGGCGTTCCATTTGGGTTCCGAAAATGGCAGAGGGTTCAACGCGAGCGATCGCATCCCCAATTGCACCATGATCTTCGGAAATTAGCACTTCATCGCAATACTCGCTAACCTGTTCGCGGAACCAGTCTGCATCATATTTACAGTAGGTTCCAGCCCAAACAACATGAATCCCCATTTCTCGCGCCAGAATTTTGGTAATGGCGGCGGCGTGAGTATTGTCACCAAAAACCACAGCTTTTTTGCCAGTCAAGTTTTGACAGTCAATTGAACGGGAGAACCAAGCAGCCTGAGATACATGCAAGGTTTGCTCATTGATGAAGTTTTCATAGTCAACTTCTGCACCTTGAGCGTTAATAACCTGCTGAATCTTGCGAATACAACGGGCAGTTTCCACTACGCCCATTGGAGTAATGTCTATATAAGGTGTGCCAAATTGTTCTTCCAGGTAACGAGCGGTGGTTAAACCGAGTTCGCGGTAAGGCACGAGGTTAAACCAGGCTTGGGACATCTTTTTCAAGTCATTTACCGAAGCACCTTCAGGAATTAAGGTATTTACCTCAATACCCAAGTCAGCCATTAACCGTTTGAGTTCGGTGCAGTCGTGATTGTTGTGGAAACCAAGGGTGGTAGTACCGATGATGTTAACCGAGGGTTTCGCAGTTTTGCCCTGCGCCAATTCGCCCCGCTTCCGGGCTTTTTCAATATAGTATTGGACGATTTGATCCAAAGTGCGATCGGCGGCTTGGAGTTCGTTGTAACGGTAATGGTTCACATCCGCTAGCATTACATCTCCTTTTGCTTCCAGTTGCGCCCGTTCGACAAAGTTGTGCAAATCCTCTTGCAAAATGCTGGAGGTGCAGGTGGGAGTTAACACAATCAAATCTGGGTGTTCCTCAGCATCCTTGCGGACGATGTTATCTACCACCTTCTCTTGGGAGCCGCGTGCTAAAACGTTGCGGTCAACGACACTGGTTGTTACCGGAGTAAAATCCCTCTCGCGCGATAGCATGGAGCGCATGACGTTAAAGTAGTCATCGCCAATGGGGGCGTGCATGATCGCATGGACATTTTTAAAAGAGCTAGCGATTCGCAGAGTACCGATGTGGGCTGGGCCTGCATACATCCAGTAAGCCAATTTCATGTTTGTGTTCTCCCTTTTCAATAGAAATAACACGGAGTCCGATAAGAGTGGACTATAAGTGCTTGATTATTATTAAATCGTTTCTGATTGTCTCAAAAGTTGTATCCCTGATGAAGTGAAGAGTTGTAAGGGTTTTATCTAGAATGCATAGGAGTAAGCATCCCTCAAACCTGCTTACTGATTGGGATCTAGCTTCTAAATTTAACAACATGGCTGTTGTTTTAGTTAAATAAATCTTAATTTTTCGGCAAATTTGTTTTCAATGTGGGGCGGAGTGTTAACTTCCCTTAAAAAAGCAAAACTATGATGTACACAAATCTTTACAGAGGATGCAAAATCAAAATATTGCGCGATCCTCTTCAATCCTAAAATAAATCGGGGGTGGGCGACTTTCGTGGGACTTAGGCAGAAAAGTATTCCTTTAGGAAGATTGCCTGGACTCTAGAACTACCTGCCAGCACCGGACAACAAATTTGCTGGCTCTTTAAGGAAGTCGGCAATCTCAGCTTTTCAATTACTTGGAATATAGCTATTTACAAGGCATAGGGGCACACAGATGCAAGCCCCTATTGGAGTATTTGTATTAATTGCTTCAAAAATATTCCTATAAATACGGAACAATATCATACTTATCTATTTAAGTCTTATATCTAAAGATAGAAGATTAAGGTTAAAATTTGGGAAACCTAAGAGAGGTTCATTCCTAAGAGATGTCCTGCCTACTTATCGCAGAAAGCAACTGAGGTCAGATGACGCAACCTTTAAATCAAGTCAAAGAGTGGGAACAACGTCGTGATGAAGCAAACCGCTACTACCAGCGCGGTAAGTTTCAAGAATCACTCGATCTTGCAACCCAGAATTTACACCTGGCTAGAGAAATTCGAGATCGGGCCAGAGAAGGTCATACATTAAACGATATCGGTTTGGCTCACCTCAGTTGCTGGCAACCTCAAAGAGCATTAGAGCATTTTCATCAGGCGCTTTCGGTTGCTATTGAAATTGGCAACGTGCCAGCAGAGGGGACTGCACTGAGCAATCTGGGTTCTACCTACAGCCGTCTTGGACGCTTTTCGCAAGCGTTGGAATATTTTGACAAAGCACTGCCAATCTTTAGGCGATCGCAAGATACTCAAAGTGAAGTCTCTACTCTTAATGATGTAGCGCTAATTTATACCCGTTTAGGAGAACCAAAACGGGCGCTGTTGCTACAACACCAAATTTTGCGGATGCGGCGACTGTTAGGTGACTTTTCTGGTGAGGCTACAACCCTTAATGGTATTGGGTTTGCTTACAATGTCTTAGGCAAGTTTGAAGAAGCACTAGAATTTTTTCAAGCAGCACTTCCCATTCAACGAGCCGTCAAGAATGTGCTTGGTGAAGCAACCACATTGAATAATATTGCCTCAATCTACAGTGATTTAGGAAAACCGAAACAAGCATTATTGCTCTACTATCAGGTTCTTTTGACACGTCGGGAAATTAACGATCGCGCAGGCGTTGCTACAACCCTTCACAACATTGGTTTTACCTATAGCACCCTGGCACAGCATCGCCAAGCAATGAAGTTCTACAAGCAAGCCATTGTGATTTATCAACAATTGGGCGATAGTCTGGGAGAAATTTCAACTTTACTAAATATGGGAACCCTTTACGCCACCACGAAACGCAGGAAAATGGCGCGATCGTGCTACCAGAATGCTCAAGACTTAGCAGAGCAAATTGAACACCAGCCACTCCTGGAAAAAGTACAACAGTTTATAGATTCTCTCTAGTTTAGATGCAGCATGCTCAGATTCCCGATTTCTTAAAGAAGTCGGGAATTTTTTGTTCGAGTTGAAGCTCAAAAAGTTCGCAACTTCACTACCGCCGACCATATACTAATCAACAGGTTACGATCAATTAAGAAGTAATAATTTTTTATGGCATCGCCAGGAGTCTTTTTATGTTCATTAGTGAACTGTCACCTATATTCAGAGAATTTATCCAGCATCCAGCCTCATTTGTAGGTGGGTTATTCTCTGGTGTGCTTCGGCTCAACCTTGCAGACGATCCTGTTAAAACCTGGCTGGATCAACAGACCCGCTCAAATAATTATACCAGCAACACAACAGATGCACATAATGGTAAAGCAAGTGGGCCTCAACAGATTTCGATTGACTAAATTTTTGAGTAATCGTAAATCTGGTTAATTATTATTGGGAATAGAGAATTGGGAACAGGGAATAGTGATAGAAACTTTAGTTATGGGTTAAAATCCCATCTGAAAAAAGATGTTTTTCGAGACGCGCAGCGCTCTTAAATCGGTGTCCTTGTAACAATCCCACGTTTGAAACCCGTAGGTTTCCCAATTCCCAATTCCCAATTCCCCATTCTCAATACATAACCAAGGAAATATGGAATCCCTAACCTCTCGTATGCAGAGTGTACAGTCGCCGATTATTCCTGTGGTTTGGGAACTGATTAAAAACTCTCCTGGAACAATCTCTTTAGGACAGGGTGTTGTTCATTACAACCCACCACCGGAAGCCTTAGAATTTTTATCCAAATTTTTAGCTGAACCCACTAATAATTTATACAAATCAGTTGAGGGAATTCCCCCGTTATTGACAGCACTTGCTGGAAAATTGCAAGCATTCAACGGCATTGAAATCAATGAGCAAAACTGTATCGTTGTGACAGCAGGGAGCAATATGGGATTTATGAATGCCATTCTTGCGATCACTAACCCAGGCGATGAAATTATTCTGAATACGCCTTATTATTTCAACCACGAAATGGCGATCGCAATGGCTGGTTGTCGTGTAGTATTAGTGGCGACAGATGAAAATTACCAACTTCGCCCAGAAGCGATCGCTCAAGCAATTACTCCCAAAACAAGGGCTGTAGTCACAAATTCGCCAAATAATCCCACTGGAGTGGTTTATCCAGAAGCAGCATTGCGCCAAGTAAATCAAATTTGTGAGACTCGCGGCATTTATCACATCAGCGATGAAGCTTATGAATACTTTACCTATAACGGAGTAAAACACGTTTCTCCTGCTGCATTTGGGAGTTCCAAACACACCATTTCTCTATTTAGCTTTTCTAAAGCATACGGGTTTGCTAGTTGGCGCATTGGCTACATGGTTATTCCGAAACACTTATTTCTTACCATCAAAAAAGTCCAGGATACAATTTTGATTTGTCCGCCAGTAATTTCCCAATACGCAGCTTTAGGAGCATTGCAAGCAAAAACGGAGTATTTACAGAGTAATATAGGTGCGATCGCTCAAGTTCGGCAACTAGTAATCGATTCCCTTAACCGCCTAAAAGGTTTATGTAGCATTACACCCGCCAATGGCGCATTCTATTTTTTCCTTAAAGTTGATACCCAAATGGATGCTTTTGAGTTAGTTAAAAAACTAATTCAGCAACATAAAGTAGCAGTTATTCCAGGTACAACCTTTGGCATGGATAACGGATGCTACCTGCGCGTTGGTTATGGGGCGTTGCAAAAAGAGACAGCAAAAGAAGGTATAGAAAGATTAGTGCGAGGCTTGGAAACTATAGTTAGGAGTTAGGAGTTCGAGGATGTTTTAAAAGCCCTCTTGTCGGTATTAAAAAGTTCTAGATCCTCCTAAATCCTCCTTAAAAAGGAGGACTTTGATTCTCTTAAAAAAGGGGGTTAGGGGGGATCAATAAGTGCCTAAAATCACAGCCAAATACTTTTAAAAAAACTCTTAAGAGTTAGGAGTTGATATTAAACTTATAGGGTAATAGAGTTCAGTTAAGTATTTCTTTCTTTATTCTCTCTGTGTTCTCTGCGCCTCTGTGGTTCTTTAAAATTTAACCTTAACAAATTGAACAGATGCCGATTATTAACAAAGTAGTTGAAATTGAAACTAAACCAAAAATTAATATTCATAATATAACACCACAAATTCAAGATTTTCTAAATTCAACATCAATTAAAAATGGACAAGTTTTAGTATTTTCTCGACATACAACAACAGCCTTATCTATTAATGAAAATGAAGTCAGATTATTAGAAGATATAAAAGTATTCTTGCAAAAATTAGCACCGGAATCAGATAGTTATTTGCATAATGACTTGCATTTAAGAGATGTTCCAGAAGATGAGCCGATTAATGCTCACTCTCACTTAATGGCAATGATGCTGACCACTAGTGAGATAATTCCCGTTGTGGATGGTAAATTAGCTTTGGGAACCTGGCAATCTGTATTGTTTTTTGAGTTGGATGGGCCGCGCAAAAGAACAGTATTTGTCCAAATTTCGGGCGAATAATGCAACTTTATGTCTGTAATCCTTCCATGACAACCCAAATCTGAGAAAATTACAAAAACGACTAACAACTGCATCAGTTGAATTTACTTACAGCAATTAAAAACCTGAAAGAATGTTTCTAAGTATAACCTTCCTTTCCACAAACCAGAAATCTTGTTGTGTCAAAGGCAGAGGCAATTAGTGATGAAAAATAACGATAACTTCGTATTACGTAATACCTGGTACTATGCTCTGCCTAGTAATCAGATCAAGCCAGGTATGATGATCAGCCGCATTTTTTTGGGTGAACCGGTGCTGCTAGTCCGAGGGCAAGATGGCAAAGTCTCGGCTATGAGAGATATTTGTCCTCATCGTGCCGTACCTTTGAGTTGTGGTCGATTCGATGGGCAAGAAGTGGAATGCTGCTATCACGGTTGGCGCTTTAACCCGGCTGGACGTTGCACTGCAATTCCATCACTTGTTGAGGAGCAACAGATGGATTTGAGCCGCTTTGATGTTCAATCCTACGAAATCCGGGAAGCTCAAGGGAATATCTGGATATATATGGCTGATCCCGATAATCCTAAACCTGCTTCTGAGATGGAGATTCCGGTGATTCCAGGGTTTGGCGATCGCTCTCACCAGTTCGTAGAAGTGGTAAAATTCCCTTGTTTTATAGATCATGCAGTAGTGGGTTTGATGGACCCTGCCCATTCACCTTATGTTCATCGTGCTTGGTGGTGGCGAAATGAACAACTACACGAAGAAGTAAAGCAATTTGATGCTTCACCCTACGGCTTCACCATGCGACGACATCAATTACCAGATAATGGAGGTCGATTATACTGGTTGATTGGCGGTGGTAGACCAGAAACAGAGATTTGTTTCCGTTTACCTGGAGTGAGAATAGAAGAAACCACAATTGGTAAGCATCGAGTTGTTAATTTAACGGCAGTTACACCCATTTCAGATACAGAAACTGAGGTAACTTTTGCTCTTTACTGGACACTTCCTTGGGTGGGATTTTTCAAGCCACTGCTGCATCTTTTAGCCCGGACTTTCATTGGTCAAGACCGAACGGTTGTAGAAAAGCAGCAAATTGGTCTCAAATATAATCCTGTGCTGCGACTGATTAAGGATTCAGATATGCAGGCGCAGTGGTACTACCAGTTAAAGCGGGAGTATGCCCGGTCTGTCGCTGAAAACAGAGAATTTGTGAACCCTGTCAAGGATCAAGTACTTCGCTGGCGTGCTTAAAATTAATCCAAATTAAATTCTGCAAATTCTGTTTGTGCAAATAGCATATTTCGGTCTACTGCTGACAAAATTTTGTTATTGGTGCGATCGCTATTTAAACAGCGACCAACTAATTGCGCCACATCTGCGCGATTGATGCTACCAATAATCCGAGGATCTTCAGTCAAAACGCCATTACCCGTTGCTGGTTCTGACTTTAGTCCACCTGGGCGAATGATTGTATAGGTAAGTCCACTGGCAATTAAGTGTTGTTCAGCTTTCTCTTTTTCAGCTAAAACTTTTCCTAGTACGGCTAAAACTTGGGGTGATGCAGCAACAACACTATTGCCAGCACCAATGGAAGATACAAGAATAAACTTTTGCACTCCAGCTTTAACTGCTGCATCGATCAGATTTTTATTCCCAGGGTAATCCGGTCTTTCTGTGTCTGATGGTAAACCGCCAATGGTACTAATAACGGTATGGATAGGTTCATCTGTCAACATTGCGCGTTCTACATCCTCTACATTTAAGGCATCTCCCTGAACTACCTGAATACCGATTTTTTCTAGTTCAGTAGCAACTGCTGTTGTTCTCAGGAGTGCTTTAACCTTTAGCTGTTGCGCTGTGAGATATTGAGCGATTTCTCGACCAACACCGCGACTTGCTCCAGCCAGAAAAATGTAAGATGCACTTGTCATAATAAACCTAACTACTTGCGCTCAAAGGATTTTATCAAAGGATTGGCAGTATTTAATAATTGCTCAAGCAACTGCGATGCTTCTGCTTGGTGGCGAACATGAGTATCAATAAACAAGCTAATGACTTCACCCATCAGCAGACGAAAGCTTTCTTGGGGTTGGGTGGCAGGAAAGTCCAGCAAGGGTGTATCTAGGGTAGAGTCTAGCTGATCAACTATCGAAAAGTGATTTGCTCCATCCAAAAGCATCAGATAGCTATCATTTCGTCCTCCAGTAATCGCTTCTTGGAATGTACGGATAACTGAGGTGGTAGCATTTCCAGGATTTATACCATAGCGATCGCTGCTCTTAGCAATCACTCCATCACAGGTTCCTCCCATCAGTAGAAGTGGTAGAGAGTCTGGTAAAGGTAGAATAGTACCTGCTTCGTACCCCAATAGTAACGTTCCCATAGTGTGCAAACCATAACCAAAAGATGCTGCCACTTGAGGGAAAAAATGAGGATCGGCGTTTTCGATCGCTACTCTACCACCTGCGGAGTGTCCACCTAAAATTATTCTCTGTAGATCAAGCATTCCAGCTAAAATACCCTCAGACTGTAACTGTTCCACTTTTGCTAGCAGGGTTGGCAAAGCCGATGCAGTGGGAACAGTACGGTAAATTGTTGGTTTTTCCTTTTCAAAATCAACCCCTGGAGTCAGACTAATTATTCCTGGTATGGCTTCTGCAATCCAGTTAAAGAGAATCACCACTAATCCACGTTCAGCGAGTTTAACCGCCAACCATTGATATTGTTGAGCATCACAGTTAAACCCGTTGAAGAAAATCACTACTGGAAAAGGTGCTTTTTCTAAATCAACTGGCAAAATTTCCCTATTTGTTTGTACCTTACGCCTCGACATTTGTACTGGATAGAGAATTTTGAGGTGAATGGTATCGTAAGGAGACTGGAAACCCTCGATTTTAGCAGCTTGGAAAAAAGCCCGAACTGTCATCTGGTTCTTCCTAAGAGGTTGTTTGAAAAGTGGTTGGCTGTAATTTTAAGCATTTGTCGATCTCCCCTAACCCCCTTAAAAAGGCTACGGTGTATACACAAGTCTGAAGTAGTTTACTCACCTAGTTTTTGCGTCGGTTTTACCCCACCCTAACCCTCCCCTTGCAAAGGGGAGGGAACAAGATTTTCCGGTTTCCCCCCTTTACAAGGGGGGATTAAGGGGGGTAATTAAACTTTAGCAATTATACTTAACCCAATTGTAGGAAGTATTTTGGTAAGCAATTGTGCCAATGTAGCAAATAACTTTTCTTGGGATAAACTTATGGCTAAAAAATCTCAACCAAATCTAGAACAATACCAAGATGTCAGATTATCTGCCACCACCAGAATCTGGGTGATTACAGTCGCCATTCTTGGAGTTTGCGTCCCACTGTCAGCCGTTACTAGAAGCGGTGCTATTCTTCCTTTAGTTGCTATTGGTGGTGCAGCAGTTGGTACAGTCGCTGTTTGGCGTTCTGATGAGCAAAAATCAAAAACTAACTATTTGCAACAGCAGCAAATAGAACTCTTAGAACGGAGATTAGCGAATTTAGAAACGATTGTTAGTAGTGATGACTTGAATTTGCAAATGAAAATTAAACAGATTGAGGCAAGGGATACTTTTGGCGACTCCTCTGATGTAAGTACTATGCCCAGACAACCAAAACGCAAAGGTTAAAATTAGCTAATCTTCACCATTTATGCCAATTTCAGATGATATACCTGAGAATCATCGTTACTAGGTCAGCGTAATAGAGGTATTGGTTGACTTAACGTTGCCGCAACCTTTAAAATCTCTCTTACATTAAACTTTCCTTTGCAGCTAGAAGTGTTTCCTGAGAAACAGTATCTTTTTCACCATCTCCGTTAGAATTGACTGACATCATTGAATTCTATATACTTCAACTGCATCAGTTAATGAAATGTCTAAGTGCTATCCATCTTTATCTTTCCCGGAAATATATTCCAATAGCTGTGTTTTATTAGACTACTAACATTACTGAATTTTTAATTAACTAAGGTTATAAACTTGAGTAATTGCATTGGTATAGCTTACCGTAGGTATGCAATAGTTTGCCGTAGGAATGTAGATGGATTGGATTAGCTTACTTAAAGCTCAACAAACTGACTTCCTTCAACGTGTGAAGAAACCTAAAACTTATGACTTATCTTTATTAGAAAGTCAAGTCAAGGGTTGTCACACTGAAATGATGGCTTTTTGGGGCGAACCATTGGCCAGACTGCAAGAACTTTCTCGCCAACAAGCAGAAGTTCTTGCCAAAAACCCGCCGCCTACGCCACCTGAATATCCTGAACCTCCCGACTGGACGATACCTTTTCCGAAATACTTTCAACAACAAGCTCAAGATTATCTTTTACGGGAGCATATTGTTGAGCGGGTAATGGCTGAACGCTTGGGCAAATTGGTCAAAAAGGTGTCACAAGATACCTTAAAAAATATGATTTTAGATGATGAGGGAAATTTGTGTGGCGAAAGCAAATTCTCTTATGTACTCAAAGATAATCCTCAGCTAAGTGTTCAAGTTTACGTTGCTGATGGAGAAAGTTTTAATGGTATTAAGAAAGACAAAATTAGATGGTCGGTTACTCAAGAAGATTTGAGAAATCACCAAGTATTAATTTTTCTATGTTTGTTTTATCCATCTACAGGTAATTTAGGTTACGAAAAACAAAGCATCATAACAGGCTTTTTACCAACAAATTTACTTGAAATTACTGAACCAAAACTGTATGTCACTCCGAGTAGCTTGTTGTATGCCGGAGGGTTAAGTTGGTATTTAGAATCACTAATTGGTAAAAAAGATCCGTCGCCAGTAATTAATGAGATTGCGATCGCAGATACAATAGAAACTCTACCATCAGAGCATTACCTCAAAGATGTAGTCGGTGATTGGGAATGCTGGCAAACTTTGCAAGGGCACAACAGAGGGATTAATTGCCTAGCTTTCAGTTCCTTGTGTAAGAATGGCAGAGCCTTACCCATACTGGCAAGTGGTAGTCGTGGAGAAACGAAACTCTGGGATTTAAGCAAAGGCGAATTAATCGATACATTATCAGAGTATCCTTGGGTGATGTCTGGGCTGATAGATGAAGTGAATTCCCTGGCTTTTAGTTCAGATGGACAGACTTTAGTAAGTTGCGGTGCAGATTCCACAATTAAGCTTTGGCATGTAGGCGCACTAGACTTGATAGATATTTTGCACAAACATAATGGCGTAGTGCGGTGTGCTGCTTTTACTCCAGATGGCAGAATGTTAGCGACGGGTGGAGATGATAGAAAAATTCTGTTTTGGGATTTGATGCAACGTCAAGTTGCGATCGCACTCTCTTTAGATGATACAGCTGCTCATTCCCTAGTTTTGAGCCGAGACGGGGAAACTCTAGTTACAGGTAGCTACCGTAAAATCAAAGTTTGGCGCACTTTACCCCAGACGGGGATCAAAAGTTTAAAGGACGCAGAACCTCTGCATACCCTTATGGGTCATTCTCACATTGTTCGTTCCTTAGCAATAAGTGCAGATGGTAAAACGCTCGTCAGTGGTAGCTGGGATCAAACGATTAAAATTTGGCAATTGGAGACTGGAGAATTACTTCATACTCTGAAAGGACATAGAGATAAAGTATATGCGATCGCATTAAGTCCAGATGGACAAATCATTGCTAGTGGTAGTGCTGATAAAACCATCAAATTATGGCATCTACAAACCGGGGAATTACTGGGTACGTTTACAGGTCATGGAAACATAGTTACAGCATTAGCCTTCACAGCTTCCGGCGAGATGTTGGTTAGCGGGAGTTTAGATAAAACGATTAAAATTTGGCAACGAAGTTAAAACATTTAACATTCGGCGATCGCATTTGTTGATTCGGGGTTCGCATTTGTTGATTTGGCGATCGCATTTGTTGATTCGGGGTTCGCATTTGTTGATTTGGCGTTCGCATTTGTTGATTTGGCGATCGCATTTGTTGATTTGGGGTCAAATTAAGGTTGTTGCCACAGGCGAGGGGATTTTGTCCGAACCGTAGTGCTAATTTTATTGATTGCACCATCACGCTGATAACTCATCAAAGTTGCTCTCATTGCAGCCAGTGCAATGAAAGTAACGATTGCCAGTACAACTACTAGTTTTCTAGGTTTGATTTTCCTAATCAAATTATCTATTTCAGTAGCACTACCAACCACCTCAATTTGCTTCAGCGCTGTTAAAGCAACAGATGCATTAGCATAGCGACGTTTTCGATTCGGTTCTACCATTCTCATTAACCATGACCGAAAATGCGGACTTACTTGAGGAACCAATTTCTGGAAATTAAAGCGATATTTATCATCAATTAACTTCCCAATTTCAACAGAACGAGTATTAGTAAGTAAGCAAATCAATGTTGCTCCTAAACTATATAAATCTGATGCCTTAGTCAGGGAATGACCAAACTGTTCTTCTGGTGGCATAAAACCTGGGGTTCCTGCTACAAAGCTGCTCAGAGCTATTTTTGCATCCTCTACTCTAGCCAAACCAAAATCAACCAAATAAGCATTTAATCGCTCATCAACCAAAATATTCTCTGGCTTAATATCCCGATGAATAATTGGCGGAATTTGCTTTTGGAGATAAACCAAAATCTCTAAGATTGACAAAGCAATTTGCTTAATTTCTTCTGGATTAAAACTACTTTTTAAGCCTAAAGATGGGGCATTTTTATATTCCTGCACCAGATAAAAAGCCCCTGGTATTTCAAAGGAATCTAAATAACGAGGGATGCGAGAATGATTTAGTTGCTGCAAAATCTTGATTTCGCGCTCATAAGCTTTCACTCCTGACAAATCAGCATCCGCACGAGCAAAACAAAACTCTTTAATCACCACCTGTTGCTTAGAGTTGAGGACATTCGCTAGATAAGTAATGCGTCCCCCTTCTCGATTGCGTCCTAGTTCTTTGACAACTTGATAGCCTTGTTTGGAAAAATTTGGATATTGATTTAAAGGAATTACGCCTTTATTTCCATTATGCACATCAAGATCCATTACATACACCAGATGAGTTTGATTCTGTCAAGGTGCAATTAGAAAGATTAACAACTTTTAGATTTTGGATTGAAAGATTTAAAATTCAAAATTTTTAATTGAGCAGCCTTGGTTTATTTATAAGCCACTACGGTCTTCTTTAAAAGTGATCTCCCAAGTGGGACAATTGGCGTGCTAGTAGTCAATCTAAAATCTAAAATCCAAAATTTAATCCCTCAGATTGTCAACCCCATTTCTACCCTGCATAGGCCAAGACGCATCAGTAGGAAGTGTATTTGCATTTGCGTCTTGGCATGAATTGTTAACTTTGCGCTAGCCAATCGATAATCTTGGCATTAACAACATCTGGAACCTCATCGTGGGGACAATGACCGGCATTAGGAATAGGAATAATTTTGATTTCTTTGCCATTTTCACGTGCCTCTTCGTAAATTTTGGCCCCGGTAATTGGTGTCCAGGGATCATCAGCACCCCAAATTACTAATAGAGGACGTTCTACTTTGGGCAAAAGTTCCTCTGGGCTTGGGCCAGGAGGGGCTGTGAGAATGGAAGCGAAGACTTGTTGCGCTCCTGGGTCGCAAGAGGGTGTATAAAGTAAATCGACTAATTCATCGGTAACGGCTTGGCGATCGCGGTAAACTTGGTAGAGAGTACGGCGAATTTGGGCTTTTTGGCGGATGCGGTTATAGACAAATTTACCTGTAATTGGCGATCGCACAAACCGATTAAAAGCTGCCATCACCATCCGTAGCGGCGGGTTCAATTCATGGGGACGATGACTCAAACCACCCGCAGAGTTAATCAAAATACCACCAGCAGCAATTTCTGGATGTTCTACCAGTACAATTAAGCTCAAAAGTGCGCCGATGGAGTTGCCAATAAATACAGCAGGTTCGTGTATATGTGCTGTGCAGAAATCTTTCAGCAGTTCCACCCAAACTTCCACACTGTAATCAATAGGCGCTTTATCGGAACCGCCAAAGCCTAAAAGGTCGATGGCAAATACTTGGTAGCCAGCATCAGCTAAAACTGGGATATTTTTACGCCAATGTCCAATGGAAGCACCGAAGCCGTGAACCAGTACCAGAGGCCGTCCAGTGCCCATGACAGTGTACTGAATTTTGTAGCCCTGCCAAGTCCAAATGAATTTTTCAAAGGAGTCTTGGGTTGCAAGCGGTTGTGTACTTACAGTCATTATTAAGATTAATAAAGTGTTTCTTTAATATAGTAATGTTCTCTGACCTTATAACTCCTCACCCTCATTGATTAGATGTTAGTTCCATCTACCCCAAGGGATTAATAGGTCAAGAGGTACTTAGTATCCCTTGACTTATTAGATGAATGGTAGTGTGAGATGAAATACATAAATCAAAGTTACTTTGCTCAAATGAGCAAATTTATTTTAGCTGTAACCTCAGTGGCAATATTTTCGCCAATATCTTCTGCATCGGCAGCTTTAGGGTTCTCTACTATCCTCGCCCAAATATCTGATAATTCCACAAATCAACAACTTTTAGCTGATAAAAAAGTAGAAACAACGAATCGCACTCAGGTAAATAGTAATAAAGTTTCCGCAAAAGGGAAAAAAACAGGTTTTAGCCTTGCGATTTGGCAACCTGCAAATACTTTTTCAGAGGTAATTGCCCGTGTTTCTGTCAAGAGTAAAAGTGATAATAATTATTTACAAGAACGGTTTGTGGGTGATTATAAATACAAGATTAAACAAAAAGTAAAATTTGTTAAGGGGTTAAAAGCTAGCGATCGCATCGTCGTGCGATTGTATGATATTCAAAACCGCTTTATTGGCTACAGCGAGTTTGAATGTTTGTCGGCAAATACCACAGTTAACCTGATTTTGTCGGCCAAACCTAATGAATACCAAGTCGTTCGTACTGTTTATGGTCTTGATGCTGACCAAGACGGCATTATTGACAAAAATGCCACCACCTACGACTACTTTACCCAAATCAGAAACCAAGGTGTTATTTTCCTGAGCAGTTCCCAAACCTTCCAAGGTAGTCAGTTCCAAGTAGAAGGTTTGTCAACAATTGCCAAAACTAGTATTTATCCGCTTTCTTTCACTCAGGGAGATTATGCTTTAGTTCGTCAGTCGTTCATTACCCCTTTTAGTTCCGACTTGGCAGATGTTTTACAAGCTAATCCAGGTAGTTTGGTGCAGGTGATGGAAGTCAGCGACAACTCTAGCTACGACATTAGTCAAATGCTAATGAATTATCGCCAAATCAGTATGTCTCGAACTCTGCAAGTTGGTTTTTCTGATGTTTCCGTAAACTACTGGGCTAGAAATTTTATTACCAAATTGGCAACAATGGAAATTCTCGAAGGTTTTCCTGATGGGACTTTCCGCCCAGATGCACCAGTAACTCGTGCCCAGTTTGCGGCAATGCTGCGAAAAGCCTTTGCCAAAGGGAAAATTCGCCAAGCGATCGCATTTAAGGATGTCTCAAATCGATATTGGGCTTACAACGCCATCAGCGAAGTTTATCAAATGGGCTTTTTAAACACTGTTGTGGGCAAGGATTTCAATCCCAGCCAAAAGCTTTCTCGCCTTGATGTTTTGGTAGCATTAGCGCAGAGATTAAATTATCAAACTACTGGCTCCACAGATACAATCTTATCTGTTTACAGCGATGCAAATACTATCCGTCCTGAATATCGGAGTCTGATTGCTGCCCTGACACAACGCGGTATAGTCGTCAACTATCCCAATGTGAACTTGCTAAATGCTGAACAGGTAGCAACCCGGTCTGAAGTTTCTGCTTTAATATACCAAGCCTTGTCTAGCACTGGAAGGGTTGCAAACATCTCTTCGCAGTATGTCGTTAGACAACAACAAGTTGCAGCTGAGGATTCGATGGAGCGTGTCAAACCACGTCGCCATTGTAACCAAGGAATTGGTAATGGTGCTGAGGGATGCGACCCAGGCAATTCCCATCCTCACGGTGGTAGTAATGATGAAGGTGGGCGTACTCCTGGTAATTAAGTCAATACGCTTGGGTTAAGAAGAACCGTAGGTTGGGTTGAACTTTAGTGAAACCCAACAAAGCCTTGATAATGTTGGGTTTCGTTCCTCAACCCAACCTACACCAATTTTATTTTTTAGCCTTAACCCAACCGTATTGGGTAATAAGTAACACTATTTTTTTAAGAGACGCGATTACTCGCGTCTCTAGCTTGCTCAACTGTAAAACTAATCTCCTGACCATAGGAAATTTCCAGTGTATGACTATCAGGGTCTCGAATATAAGCCCAGTAACCAACCGGAAAGCCCCAGTCATTTGGCCCATCCAGCAGTATTTCCTCAGCGCGTGCCTCATTGCACAGGCGATCGATTTCCCCACGATTCTGATAAGCTATCCCAAGATGGGATTGTGGTAATAATGCGCCTTCTACTTTCGCTGCTTTAATTAGGACAATCACAAAAGGTCTAGTCAGGTCACTAATCCAAGCAACATCTACGTGAGTAGTTTGATCGGTGCGACGATGCACAACTGTCATCTGGGCATACTTTGCATAAAATGAGATACTTGCATCAACATCACTGACTGCAAGTGCAATGTGAGTAAAACCAAGATCAGACATAAAAAAACCCCGTGTGTAGACTTAACCGGAAGAATGTAGGTATTGGACTCATTGCTTACATAGAAAGCTGACACGATTGATAATGAAGGTAGGCGTTATCTTCACAAAATTTATGTTTTTAACTTGGTTCGACAGCAACTCTTGGTTACTGGAAATTGGTGGAAAAAGAATACTGATTGACCCTTGGCTGGTTGGTTCGTTAATTTTCAGCAATTTGGATTGGTTATTTAAAGGATCGCGATCGCAAAATCGCCCAATACCAGATAATATTGATTTGATCGTGCTGTCTCAGGGTTTAGAAGACCACGCTCACCCACCAACGCTTCAGGTACTCGACCACAACATCAAAGTTGTAGCCTCTCCCAATGCTGCCAAGGTAGTACAGCAGTTAGGTTATACCCAAGTTACTACTCTCGCTCATGGTGAAACTTTCACTTTAAATAATCAAGTTGAAATCAAGGCTTTCCCCGGCTCCCCCATTGGCCCCACTTTGGTAGAAAATAGTTATCTCCTCAAAGAATTGGAGAGTGGTCTAACTGTATACTACGAGCCTCACGGTTATCATTCTCCACAACTTCAGCAATCTGCACCCATTGATGTAGTGATTACACCGTTTATTGATATGACGTTGCCTTTGCTTGGGTCAATTATTAAAGGTAAAAATAGTGCTTTGGAAGTTGTAAAATCGTTACAGCCTCAAGTAATAATACCTACGGCGGCTGGTGGTGATGTGGCGTTTGAAGGATTGCTGATGAAATTGATTCAAACTAAAGGAACTGCTGAGGAATTTCGTTCGTTGCTAGAGAAAAACAATATTTCAACACGGGTACTTGAACCAAAACCAGGCGATCGCTTTGAACTACCATTAGAAAAACGAGCATTAGCAATTTAAGCATCTAACCCTAGCGATTAGAATCAAGGTTTTTAACCCACGCAGACGGGTTTTGCCTGTGTAACTGCGATTTCTAGTCGCCAGGGTTAACTGAATTATCTTGCGTATACACTTCTCTAATCGGAAAAGGAATTTGAATTCCAGCTTGCTGATAGCGTTTGTGTAATTTTTTGACAAATAAATGTTTACCAATCCGTTGATCAAAGTATTCATTTACGCGCATATAAAGCGTAAAATCTATACTAAAATCATTAAAAGTATGAAATCTGATAAACGGTTCACTTTCTTTTAATTCCGGTGCAATTTCTTGCATAACTTCTTTAGCAACTTCTACAGTCACTTTTTCAACTTGTTCCAAATCGCTATCATAACTTACGCCCACATCCATTGTTAAAGTAATTTCCTTGGCGGGTAAATGATAGTTGGTGAAAATCGCCGAAGACAATTTAGAATTGGGAACAATGACAACATTATTGGAAATTTCTCTCATTGTTGTATTGCGCCAAGAAATATCTATAACATATCCCTCATGTCCAGCATCTAATTTTACATAATCTCCGGTTCTAACTTGCTTAGAAATAATTAAGTAAAAGCCAGAAAACAAATTTGCTAAAGTGTCTTGAAGTGCCAAACCAACTGCCAGACCACCAATACCTAAAGTTGTAATTATTGGTGTAATTTGAACACCCACAGTTTGCAATATGATTAATGTTCCCAAAACTAAAACAGTAATTTTAGCTAGGTTAGAAATTAATGATGTGGGAACCCCTTCTGTTCGACGAATAAATAAATTTACAAAACCAGCAGTCAATCTGGCTAAAACGAGGGTTACAGAATACAGCAGTGCGATCGTCAGAAGTTTTTGCAATACTAATGCAATATCTGGTTTGAGGGGAGAACTCAGAACTGCCCAAAAAAAACCGCCAATGACAAACCAAATAAATGTCATGCGGTGCAGAGAGTGAAATATAATATTACCCCCGGCAATTCGTTTATTATTAACGAATCTTTCCAGTTTTTTGAAGATAACTTTTTCACCAATTATTCCAGCTAGTAAACCAGCTAAAATAAACGTTATCGGCGGAATCCATTCCATCATCATTAGTTTTAAATTTGTAATTTTAGATTTACAAGAACAGCATTTTTACTGTGATTATGGCTAAATTTTACCTTGTTGTCGGATTAGCTGCTTGAGATTGTCTTTCCTTATGGACTTGCCAATTATTTACCACCCAGATTATATTGCTCCTCTACCTGAAGGACATCGTTTCCCGATGTCTAAGTTCCGACAACTCTACGAATTGCTGTTAGCTGATGGTGTAGCGAATCAAGAACAATTTCACACCCCCGAACGTCCACCACTAGAATTGATAGAATTAGTCCACACCCCAAGCTACGTTCAAGCTTATTGCGAAGGAACCCTAGACCCCAAAGCACAGCGACGCATTGGTTTGCCTTGGAGTCCAGCATTAGTGAATCGTACCTGTGTAGCGGTAGGTGGTACGATACTCACCGCAAAACTGGCATTAAGTCATGGTTTAGCCTGTAATACGGCTGGTGGAACTCATCACGCCTTTCCTAGTTATGGGTCTGGTTTTTGTATTTTCAATGATTTAGCGATCGCTTGTCGCGTTTTACAAAAATTCGGACTCGTCCAAAAAATCTTAATTGTAGATTTGGATGTTCATCAAGGAGACGGCACAGCTTTTATCTTCCAAGACGACGACAGCGTTTTTACTTTCTCCATGCACTGCGAAGTCAATTTCCCCGGTACAAAACAAAATAGCGATTTGGATGTTCCTTTACCGATAGGAATGGAAGACGACGCTTATTTACAAACCTTGGCGAATTATCTATCAGATTTGTTGTCTAAAGTCAAGCCAGACTTAGTATTTTATGATGCTGGTGTTGATCCTCATATAGGCGATCGCTTGGGCAAATTAGCCTTAACCGATGCGGGAATTTTTCGCCGTGAAATGCAGGTTTTAAGTACTTGTATGAGTAGCGGTTATCCCGTCGCCTGCGTCATTGGCGGCGGTTACGCTGATGATATGAAATCTTTAGTTTGGCGGCATTCCCTACTGCATCGCGCCGCCAGTGAAGTTTACCAACAGTACAAACTTTAAACGCAGAAGAACGTAGAGTGTTGCCAAATCTAATTCGTAGCGAATCGCACTAAAATAATACTTTGCGCCCCTCTGCGCTTACCTTTGCGCCCCTCTGCGTTTAAATCTAAACCCTCAATTGTTAACTGGATGAACAACGGTAAACTCAGAATCTACGAACTAGCAAAAGAATTAAATTTAGATAGCAAGAAGCTATTAACAATTTGTGAGAAGCTAAAAATAGCAGTCAAAAGCCATAACAGTGCAATTCCAGAATCCGATGCAGAACGTATTCGTGTAGCGATAAGTAAACTAACAGCAAAATCTTCAAAAACTAAAACAACCTCTGAAGATTGGGGCTATACGTTTATAGCTTCAGCAATTGATAGCTTTATCCGCCATCTTGAAGGTGAGGCTGCCTTGAAATCATATCCCGATTTTAGGGAGCGGCGCGATCGCGCCAATGAGTTAATGTATGAATGTGTCGGAAAAAAGCCTTCATTATTTTATGTGCGTCGCAAAGGTGCAGGGAAAGAAGCAAGAGAAGAAATTTGGGATTTGACAATAGCGACAGACTCCGATGATTTTCCATTGCCTGCAAGCCTTGACAAGCTCAGAAAAACATTAGGATTTAGAGCAGCTGTACAAAAAGATGGACGCGACGGTATAAAAATACTTTCGGCTCAGTTGTTACAACCTTCACGCGGACACGCCGACAGCTACGCTATACCTTGTTGCTTGCGTTTACTGGCTAATCATCAGCATCATCTCGACATTCCGCCAGCGACATTGAAGCGCATCGCCACCGCGCCAGTTTGTGGCGAAAATGTACCTACAGAAGATCAGCTGAAAGCTTGGAAAGCGTTTTTACAAATTGAAGAAAAAATTGCTAAAGCACGTCAATTTTGTGTGCGTTACGTAAGTCATAACTATAACTTCAAAAGGCGGATTAGTTTTGAAATTGATGTAAACTCAGCCACCCTTGACGGTTTTTATCAAAATTCCCTCGAAGTAGATAATTTTTGGGAACGAGCAAGACGCACAAAAAACGAAGATTTAAAACTTTTTGAAACTGCTCCTGTCGGAAAAAATTGGATTAGCGGTCGTCAACTAGGGACTGTTGAAGAAGTTGATATCAACCGTGGTATTATCAGCCTCAAACTAGAACGCGACTTAGCTGAGTTCATGGCAACAGAGCGCTATAAATTACCAGCTACCGGATTCTTATGTTTTGAGGCAGTTGGCGATATTCAGCAGATTCAGCGTAAGAAAAAAGCTTTAGATGATTTGAATAATGGTTACACCCAAAATCCTTATTTAGGTAACTTTTTATTCGCTGCTTCTCAGGCTAGACAAATCAAAACAACTGTTGAACTTCAACTACAAGATTTATTATTATCTTCCGCTAATCCCGGACAAAAAGCAGCAGTAGAAAAGGTACTTGCCGCGAAGGATCTTGTTCTCATCCAAGGGCCACCGGGTACTGGTAAAACTACCGTAATTGCTGAAATTTGCTATCAAATTGCCCTTCGAGGTGGACGAACTCTAATTGCTTCACAAGCGAATTTAGCAGTAGATAACGCCCTAAGTCGATTAGTTCACAACCCAGTGATTCGGGCAGTACGCAAGGGTAGAGCCGAAAAAGTTGGGGAAGAAGGACAGCCATTTTTAGAAGACCAAGTTATTGGCAGATGGCTAGAAAATACAGCAACTGATTGCGAAAATAATATTACACAACGTCTCGAAAATATCAAAATTTTCAGTCAGTTACTGGCATCATCACAAAGATTCACACCCTATTTCCAAGCAGAGGAAGAATTTAGCCAGCAGCAGGTGAAATTCAATAAAAATAAGTTAAAAGTAGAGACAAACTTTAAAAATCAAGAAAAATCTTATAACGAAACTGTAGAAAAGCAGAACAATGTTGAATCTCTAATTGCAGGTCTAGAAAATATACTAAATACTGCACCAAATATAAATTGGGAAGCTCCAGAAGTTACAGATTTTTTGCCCCTTCTGAAGCCATACACAGAAGGTAATAGTTTAGTAGAAGAATTTTTAGTAAATGTTCGTCAAACCATCAAATATACTGATGAACTTGGCTTAGTGCATCCGGCGCTTGGTGCTTTTGGTTTAGCAGTTTGGTTGCGTGAAATAGCAACAGAAATTTCTGGATTTAAATCTGCTTTTATTCATGCTCAAGAGGCTAGTCAAGCCATCTTAGAAGTTGCAGCATCAGTTGAGGTTGTCAAACAGAATTTTGCATTGTTAAATCAAGCCCAACCAGATTATCAGAAATATCTTGCCAAACTACAAAATCTACAGCAAACAATCCAGATTTGGGAAAATCGCCAACGAGAAATTGATTATATTATCTCAGCAGTAAAAGAATGGAAATCTACAGCACCTTCTCATCTATATCAAACTTTAAAAGATTGTCAGCAATCAGGTTTACCACTAACAGAGAATTTAGTAGACTTACCATTAGGTTTATTGATGTTTGCTAATACATTAAAATTACAAATAGTACCAAAAATTTACAAAATTAATCTGCCAGAATGGGAGCTATTGACAAAAGCGATCGCTTATGAAATAGACGGAGGTTTTACCGATAGACGGGGTAAACAGCATAATTTCAGCTATTTTTTACAAGAAAACTTTAGTCAGATTCCAATGGTGCTATCAAAGAGCGATCGCACTCAATGGCAAGAAACCTATCAACAGTTTAGCAATTATCAGCTACTCAATCCCAAACAGCGAAAATTACTGGTCGAAAATACCCAGGTTTTCTTAATTAGAATGCAACGGACTTACGGCACATCATGGGAATGGAATAACATCGATTCTACTCTCACCAAAATTACCCAAGAATTGTTAGATACTATTCTTGTAAATGCACGTCAATGCGTTTTAAAAGTCAAAACCGAAACTGAACAACAGCTTCAGTATTTACAAAGACAATTAAATGAATTTCAGAAGAATGAAATTAGCCAACAACAAATATCCATTACTCAAGCTGAGGTAGAAAAAGCACAACAAGACGCTAATCTGCAACTTGGTAGAGTTATTAATATTTTGCAAGAACTTAATCAACAAAATATACCTACTCAATTACGCACTTTAACTGATAAATATATTGCAACTCAATCAAATATTTGGGAAAATCCGCAAGAATTTTCAAATCAAGTGAATTATTGGGTAACTTCCATTAGTCAGCTTGAAACCTTAATTTCATTCTTAGAACCTTTTGCTGTGTTGGAGATAATTAGAAGTTCTCTACACGAGCATTTATCAAAACTACAAGAAGAAACTGAGACTTCTCTACAGCAACTTCAAAAATTACAAATTAGCTTACGTGAAATAGAAGACAAATTACAACCACAGCCATCAGATAGTTTAATAGAAGAAAGAAACTGGTGGTTGACAGAATGGCAGAGAATACCGGATAAGTTTAAGCCAGAAAATTATGCTGCTGACTTGTTTAATATAGAGTTATTGCGCGGTATTAATATTCAGTTTAAATCTTGGCAAAAGGAACTCGAAAAAGAAGAAAATTATCTCAAAAAATATCAGAATTTTGTCCAAGATTGGATTGGCAAATTAAGACAGCCAAATGAGCGCGATCGCGACGATTTAAGGCGCATATATTTAGATAATGCCAACGTCGTTGGTATCACCTGCGTTCAAGCTGCAAATAGAGGTTTTTCGGAAGAATTCAAATCTTTTGATGTTGTCATCATTGATGAGGTTAGTAAGTGTACTCCACCAGAGTTACTAATCCCAGCTTTGAAAGGTAAAAAATTAGTCATGGTAGGCGATCATCGGCAATTACCACCCATGCTTGATACTAGCACTGTAGAAGAAGTTGCTCAAACAATGGGTAATACACGAGACGAATTACAATTCTTAGAAGAATCACTATTTAAAAGTCAGTTTGAATCGGCTGATGAAAGCATTAAACAAATGCTAACTACACAATATCGAATGCACCCATTTATTATGGGAGCAATCAATCAGTTTTATGATGGTAAACTAGAATCTGGCATTTTGGAGCCGGACACAAAACGCGCACATCATTTAGCAGGCGAAATCATCCAAGAATCTCAGCATCTTATTTGGGTAAAAACGCCTATCGAGAATCAGTTTTTAGAGCAAAGAAACGGAACTTCTTACTTTAATACACCAGAAATTGATGCGATTGAACGTCTCTGTCAGCAGTTTGAGACGACTTGGGCTTCTAAAGTTGCTAATGGAGAACCAAAAAAAGAAATTGCTGTAATTACCTTTTATGGCGCTCAATTAAGGAAAATTGATGAACGCCTACAATCCGAACTTTTCCCTTCATTAGAGATTCGTACTGGGACAGTAGACAGATTTCAAGGTATGGAAAGACCTGTTGTGATTGTGAGTATGGTTCGCAACAACAGTAAAGGAGATGTCGGATTTGCTAAGAAACCAGAACGGGTAAATGTTGCATTTTCTCGCGCTCAAGAATTACTGATAATTGTGGGTTGTCATAATTTATTCACCCATCAACCAGGTAAAGTCGGAACTATGTATTCCGAAGTATCAAATATTGTAAATATTCATAAAGGTTTTGTTGATGTTTCTCGTATTTTCAGCTAGATATTGCTTGAGAAGTATTGGGCGAATAGAATAGAGCCTCCGGCACGCTACGCGAACGCTACTACACAAATAAAGCCCACCTCCGTGGACTAATACAAAATCAAGAGTTTTTAACCTGTGGAGGCAGGTTTTGCCTGTCCTATCTCTTCATACTCTTTTTTGCATAAGGTATTGAGAGCATAAATAAAAATACATTTACGTAAATTTATCAGTAAATAATATGAAGGGTATGCAAAGATATTTTTTTCAGTAAAGATATCTAAGTAAATACGGTATTATATGCTAAGTGTGGGGTTATTAAGATGTTCTCTATTTTCAAGCTATACATCTTTGCAGAATTGCCCACAAGGAGGTTACAAAAGTCTCTTTACCATTCATCCAGTTGAATATTTT
>NZ_JAYGHE010000065.1:0-8721 GCF_034931145.1 Nostoc sp. UHCC 0252
AATGTCTATCATTGCGAACGTTCCACTTCGTACCCTGCGGGTTCCACCCTTGGCGGTACGCAATGACAATTATTTAACCGAACATGATAAGTAACTACGCAAAATTAATTACAGTCATTGCGAGCAAAGCGAAGCAATCGCAAGGGCTGGGATTGCTTCGCTTCGCTCGCAATGACATTGTGTAATTAATTATGTTTACCTACTTATTACGGGTTTGTTGGGTTAGCTGCGAGATGTGAGTATACCGATGTTGCCCTGTAAGCCGCCTGTGTGTACCAGCAGTAAGCGATCGCCTCTACAAAAAAATCCCTGCTGTAGTAAATCCATTACTCCGTAAAACATTTTGGCGGTATATACATAATCAAGGGGTACGTCATGTTCCTCCTTGAACTGTTGGCTGAAAAGTAGTAATTCATCGTTCACCTTTGCATAGCCGCCGAAGTGGTAATCACATACCAATTCCCAAGAAGCCGGAGAGGTAAATGGTGTAGGTAAACCAGAGGCGAGGTAATTTGTCAATAAACTTTCAATTTCTTGGGCGAGAAATGCGCCATTTTTTAGAACGGGAAAAGCGATCGCTCTTTGTCCTTTATGCAACGAAAGCGCAATACCTGCTAATGTCGTAGCTGTACCGCAGGCTACGCATATATGATCAAATGCGTAGCCTGCCGTAGACATCGCACGATCAATTATCTCTGTACAGCCGCGCACACCATTTAAATTACTCCCGCCTTCGGGGATGATAAACACCTCGCCGAAACTTTGTCGCAGATATTCCTCTAACTCTGGTGTGTTGCGCTGTCGATACATTTCGCGGTTTAGATAAACAAGCTGCATACCCTGTTGTACAGCGAAACTCAGCGTCGGGTTTAATGGTAGCCTCTCCTCTCCACGAATTACACCAATGGTACGAAAACCGAAAAGACTACCAGCCGCCGCAGTTGCATAGATGTGATTGGAATAAGCACCGCCAAAGGTTAGCAGCGTTGTGAAGTTTTTCTCCTTGGCTTCCAGAAGATTGTATTTGAGCTTAAACCACTTGTTGCCGTTAACCCACGGGTGCATGAGATCGAGGCGCAACACATACAAATCAACACCAGCATGGCGGGCGATTTCGCTGTTGATTTGTTGTACAGGAGGAGAAAATATTAACGACATGCGTAAACATTCTAACTTAGTATTTGCATTTTCTTATATTTATTATTAATGATAAACATTGAGTAGTTACAATGGTCAGTCATTCAAAATAAAGAATAAATCTTTCTGATGATTCGCTTTAGAAATTGGCATTTTACTAATTGAATATTTCAGGTAAATATAAGAAACATAACACCTGCTCCAGATAATATTCTTTTTGGGTACAAATAAATGGTTGCACTCACACAGCTTACTCCAGTTATTCCCAATCCAGGACGTTTGACGATTGAAACTGTTGAAATTGCTCCTCAAACTACGGCTATTCGTTGTCTCGACTGGGATAGAGAACGTTTTGATATTGAGTTTGGTTTACGGAATGGTACAACCTATAACTCTTTCTTAATTCAGGGAGAAAAAGTTGCTTTAGTTGACACATCTCACCGCAAGTTTGAGGAATTATATCTTGAGGTAGTGGCGGGATTAATTGATCTGGCTAAAATAGATTACTTAATTATTAGCCACACAGAACCAGACCACAGTGGCTTAGTAAAAAATATTTTGCAATTAGCTCCCTCCATTACTGTTGTCGGTGCAAAGGTAGCTATTCAATTTTTAGAAAATATGGTTCACCAGCCTTTTAAATCAATGCAGGTGAAAAGTGGACAACGATTAGATTTAGGCAACGGACACGAATTAGAATTTATCTCTGCACCTAACTTACACTGGCCCGACACAATCTTTACTTATGACCACAAAACTTGCACTCTCTACACTTGCGATGTGTTTGGGATGCACTATTGTGATGACCACACCTATGATGAAAATATTACTTCAATAGAGGAAGATTTTCACTATTACTATGATTGTCTCATGGGCCCCAATGCCCGGTCTGTCTTGGCAGCTTTAAAGCGGATTGAAAAGTTAGAAATAGGAACAGTTGCTACAGGACATGGCCCTTTACTACAACAATATATTCCAGAATGGCTCGGACGGTATCAAAACTGGAGTTTAGAACAAGCAAAAACAGAGACTTTAGTAGCTCTATTTTATGTTGAAGATTATGGGCATAGCGAGCATTTAGTCCGTACCATAGCGCATGGATGCGCGAAAACAGGCGTGGCGGTAGAATTAGTAGACCTCAATAGTGCGGAGCCTCAAGAAGTTCGAGAATTAGTTGCACAAGCTTCTGGTTTAGTAATTGCAATGCCACCGCAATCTTCGGTGATGATTCAAGCGGCTTTAAGTACAATTTTAGCTGCTGTTCACAAGAAACAGGCAATTGGTTTATTAGAGTCGGGAGGGGGAGATGATGAACCCGTTTATCCTTTACGTAATAAGTTTCAAGAACTGGGATTAACTGAAGCTTTTCCTCCTATCTTAGTTAAAGAGATTCCTACCCAAGCAACGGAACAGCTTTGTGATGAAGCAGGGACGGATATGGGTCAATGGTTGACTCGCGATCGCACCATTAAACAAATAAAATCTATCAATAGTGAGCTAGAAAAAGCTTTAGGGCGGATTAGCACGGGATTATACATCATCACCGCCAAAAAAGGAGAAGTTCAAAGTGCGATGTTTGCTTCTTGGGTGACACAAGCGAGTCTTGAGCCTTTAGGAGTAGCGATCGCAGTATCCAAAGATCGGGCAATTGAATCCTTAATGCACGTTGGCGATCGCTTTGTTTTAAACGTTTTAGAAGAAGGCAAATATCAAGGATTAATGAAACATTTTCTGAAACGTTTTGCTCCT
Source organism: Nostoc sp. UHCC 0252 (assembly GCF_034931145.1). Classification (NCBI taxonomy): domain Bacteria; kingdom Bacillati; phylum Cyanobacteriota; class Cyanophyceae; order Nostocales; family Nostocaceae; genus Nostoc; species Nostoc sp. UHCC 0252. Next base: position 2,887 of record NZ_JAYGHE010000065.1, read on the forward strand.
GGTGCAGACCGCTTTGCTGGAGTGAAAACATATCCAGCAAAAAATGAATCGCCCGTTTTAGCTGAAGCTTTAGCTTACATGGAATGTGAAATTACTAGCCGCATGGATTGTGGAGATCATTGGGTAATTTATAGCACAGTCCAAACTGGAAGAGTTGCCAATCTACATGCACTTACAGCCGCTCATCACCGCAAAATTGGCAATCATTATTAATTAGTCATTGGTTATTGGTCATTGGTCATTCTCCTTGTCTCGCCATAGACGCGATGAATCGCGTCTCTACAAATTCCCAAAAAACTATGTATAAATCTGTTGAAAGTACCCCGGTTACGATGTACGAAATAAATCGAGGGCGCGTTGTGCGAACCTTGGAATTTATTCAAGATGTGATTGTGATTTGTTTGTGTATCGGTTTATTTAGCTTCATGGTGCTTCAAGTGAGAGATATGTTTCTCTCCTTGCTTCCGCCTTTAGATTTTCATGCTGTTACTGCCGACATTCTCTTTTTACTTATCTTAGTTGAGCTATTCCGACTGTTGATTATTTACCTACAAGAGCATCGAGTATCTATTGGGGTAGCTGTTGAAGTTTCCATCGTTTCGGCATTGCGAGAAGTCATTGTTAAAGGTGTTCTAGAAACAAGTTGGAGTCAAGTTTTAGCAACTTGTGCCTTTTTATTAGTGCTGGGAGTATTACTATTTCTCCGAGTTTGGCTACCCCCTACTTTTGAAGGTATCGACCCCGAACAAGAAGTATCTAAACGCTATAGAAACCGAGCCAAGTCTGAATTAATCCAAAACAATGGTCATTAAAAATAGGGAGTAGGGAGTGGGGAGTAGGGAATAGGGGAAGACAAGGAGAATAACCCATACCCAATGCCCAATGCCTAATGCCCAATGCCCAATTATTAAAAGAGGTTATTATGTCTGCTGCCACATTAACGCCCAACCATAGCAGAGATGTACAAGTTGTTGAAATTGGTAAAAATACTCTGATTCTGCGATCGCGGACTTGGGACAGATTAAAATTTGAGGTGGAGTATTCCCGCCAACGGGGAACTACAGCGAATTCTTATCTGATTCAAGCTGATAAAAAGGCTTTAATTGACCCTCCTGGCGAATCTTTTACAGAAATTTACCTTGAACAACTTGCACAACATCTAGATTTCATCTTCCTCGATTACATTGTTCTCAGTCATGTCAATCCGAACCGCAGAGCAACCTTGCAAGTATTACTCTCTCTGGTTCCTCAAGCCACTATAATTTGTTCTCGCCCCGCCGCCAATGCTCTCAAAACCGCCTTTCCCGAATTGGAGTCACGTATTCAAGCGGTGCGATCGGGGGATACTGTAGATTTAGGACAAGGACATCATCTATCATTTGTCACCGTACCAACTCCCCGGTGGGCGGATGGACTTTGTACTTATGATGCCGCTACAAAAATTCTCTACACAGACAAACTTTTTGGCGCTCATATTTGCGAAGATACTTTGTTTGATGAAGATTGGAAGGGGTTAGATGCGGAACGTCGTTACTATTTTGAATGTCTCCACGCTCCCCAAGCTAAACAAGTTGAAGCAGCGTTAGATAAATTGTCAGTTTTGGGAGCCAGATGTTATGCCCCAGCACACGGGCCAGTTGTCCGTTACAGCCTGAGCCGTTTTACTTATGATTACCGTCAATGGTGTCAAGGGCAAAAATCTCAAGAATTGAGTGTCGCTTTGCTTTACGCTTCTGCTTATGGAAATACAGCAATTATGGCGAATGCGATCGCTCAAGGTTTGATCCAAAATGGAGTTAATGTAGAATCAATCAACTGTGAACTAGCCGATTCTACCGAGATTAACCGCATTGTAGAAACTTGCGATGGTTTGATTATCGGCTCACCCACTTTAGGCGGACATGCACCAACTCAAATTCAAACTGCTTTAGGAATAGTTCTCTCTGTCGCGGCTAAAACTAAGTTAGCAGGGGTGTTTGGTTCTTACGGTTGGAGTGGCGAGGCAATTGATTTAATAGAAAGCAAGCTCAAAGATGCAAATTATCAACTAGGATTTGAAACACTTCGGGTACGTTTCAGTCCTACTCCTGAGATTCTTCAGCAGTGTCAAGAAGCAGGTGCTTTCTTTGCTCAAAACTTGAAGAAAACTAAAAAACTGCGGACTTCCCGCCAAGTTGTGACAGAAACCCATGTAGATCGTACCGAACAAGCGGTGGGGCGGATCATTGGTTCTCTGTGTGTTGTGACAACCCGTGATGAAGAAACTCACAAAGGGGTTTTAACTTCTTGGGTATCGCAAGCAACTTTTAACCCGCCAGGAATTATGATTGCGATCGCTAACGAGCAGAATGCAGATTTAATGCATCATCCTGGTGATAAATTTGTGCTGAATATCCTTAAAGAAGGAAGAAATGTCCGACGGTATTTTTCTCGTCATAGCACTTTAGGAGATAATCCCTTTGCAAATCTGGACACAGAAACTGCTCTGAATGGTTGTCTGATTCTGAATGAGGCATTAGCCTATTTAGAATGTACGGTGCAAAATCAGCTTGAATGTGGCGATCGATGGTTAATTTATGCCGTCATCGATCACGGTGAAGTGTTGGAAAATGAAGGTGTCACTGCTTTGGAGCATCGTAAATCTGGCAGTTATTATTAACTAGTTACAAAGGGTAGTAGGGACTGGGGAAGCTTGTTGAATCCAGTTCCCAACTAATTAAATTACCAATTACTGTCTTCTTAGCATTAGCGAGTCTTGCCTACAACACGCCGCACGTAGCAAACTTTAAACTGATTAATTTTGAAAACATCCTTTCTTAATTTTACTAAAAATAAAAGGTCGATCTAAATACTCACCTAACCTAGCCTTGCAGGCAGGTAGCCCTAATTTGGCGCGAAATTCTTCGTCATATACTGCTTCTTGCCAATTTTCTGCCGATTTAATCTGCTCGGTCGTCAGATTTTTAGCATGACGAAAATCTGCTCTATCTACATTACTTTGAGTAAAGTCAACATCACGGAGGTTAGCACCTCTTAAATCTACTCCGTCCAATTTTGCGACATTTAATCTAGCACCACTCATATCTACATTTCTTAAGTCTACATCGACGATTAATTCGCTGTGGCTTAAATCAGCATTTTGTAAGTTTGCCGAGTCAAGGTTAACATTGCCGAAGCTTGCGTAAGATAAATTAGCATTATTTAGATTTGCTCCCGCTAAATCTACATCTGAAAGGTAGATACTTTTTAAGTTAGCACTACTTAAATTCGCAGCACGGAGATTACTATCAGAAATAAATAAGCCAGAGAGATTAGTATCAGAAAAGTTAGCTGATTGTAGGTTAACTTTCTCTAACGAAACTTTATAGTCTGCATTACAACTAAAATCAATATCACCCATTTCTGAAAATCCAGATTCTCCATGATCATCTTCAGATTTATCAGTCCATCGCATCTCTGCTTGGCGTAGATCAGCACCTCGTAAATTTGCACCATTTAATTTAGCATCTGTGAGTTCTGCTTGACGCAAGTCAGCTTCTGCTAAATTCGTATTGCTCAAATCAGCACCACCTAAATCACACTTGGGACATTTTTTAGTTGTCAGCAACTGCTTTATGTGATTGGGATTTGAAGTTCTTTTAGCCTCACAATTTGTACAACCAGAAAGAAAACTAATTAATATAACTGATGCAATTAGTACTTTTAATTTTATATACATACTCAATTATAAATTACGAATTATTTTGACACCAAGAGGTTTTTCAGGAACTTTACCTGTTATCGGCGAATCTTAGTGCCAGTCCCCCATACCCAATATCGTGATCTAAGATTGTTGGGTATTCTATAAATTGCGATCGCCACTATACCGATGATCGAAGTTGAACATCTGAGTAAAATATACGGTTCCACCCCAGCGATTACTGATGTCACTTTTAGCGTCGAACCTGGGGAAATTTTAGGGTTATTGGGCCCCAATGGCGCTGGTAAAACCACAACCATGCGGATTCTGGCTGGTTATTTACCGGCAACCAATGGAAATGCCCGGATTGCTGGTTATGATGTCCATGAAAATTCTTTGGCTGTACGCCAACGCATTGGTTATTTACCAGAAACACCGCCGTTATATCCAGACATGACGGTAGAAGGATTTTTGCATTTTGTCGCCCGAATTAAGGGAGTATCAGCAGGCGATCGCGCCAACAAGGTAACAGCCGCTATCGAACGCTGCAACTTAGAAGATAAGCGACGGGTGATTATTCGCAAACTCTCTAAAGGATACCGCCAAAGAGTAGGAATTGCTCAAGCGATCGTCCACGATCCACCAGCAATCATTTTAGATGAACCCACCGTTGGACTCGATCCCCGACAAATAATTGAGGTGCGGAATTTAATTAAAAGCCTCGCTGGTACTCACACAATTATTCTTTCCACACACATTCTGCCAGAAGTGAGCATGACTTGTAGCCGCGTCGCCATCATCAATCGCGGTAAAGTTGTGGCAACTAATACACCAGAAAACTTGATGACTCAGTTGACAGGTGGCTCCGGGTATGAGTTGGAAATAGAAGGAGAAGCTGCCCTAGCGAAACAGGTATTGCAAAAAGTCGCGGGTGTGAGTCTGATAGAATCAATTCCGACAACTGGAGGTCATCAACCCCAGGAAAACCGCGCTTATTTGCGGGTAATATCGCAACCGGGAAAAGAACCAGGAAAGGATATTGCCACAACATTAGTGCGTGCAGGATTCGGTTTGCATGAACTGAAGCGAGTTAACGCCACCTTAGAAGATGTATTCTTGCAACTAACCACAGAAGAAAAGAAATTCGAGACTGAGATAGACTTAGCAGCAGACAATGAAGGAGAGGCAGCGTAAATGGGTGTAGTGCTGAGTAATATTATTGCCATTTATCGCCGAGAGTTACAGAGTTATTTTGTATCACCTTTGGCTTATGCGATCGCAGGCATATTTTGGTTAATCGCGGGGTTATTCTTGGTGATGATTTTGCTAGGGCCAGATGGCATTTTGCTAGGAGTTGCGGCAATAGATGCACAAGGGCAACAACTAGGAGTGCCAACACCGCCCATAGATGTCCCCTACGAATTTGTCCGAGCATTTTTGGATCGCATGGGGTGGCTATTGTTATTTATCCTGCCAATTCTCTCGATGGGACTCTATGCCGAAGAACGTAAGCGGGGCACTTTGGAACTATTAGCCACCTCACCAATCACCAATTGGGCGGTAGCTGTAGGTAAGTTATTAGGCGTGCTAACATTTTTTACCGCGATGGTTGTACCCATGCTAGTGTTGGAAGCGATCGCAATCAGTGGATCAAATCCACCAATAGCGCTCTCAATTCCCTTGCTGGGTCATTTTGGATTAATCTTGCTAGCAGCAGCAATTTTATCTGTAGGAATGTTTATTTCTTCTTTAACAGACAGTACAATTCTGTCTGCCGTCTTCACCTTTGCAGTAATTTTATTATTGTTATTGATTGATTTAATCGCCAAAATTGTCCCTGGCCCCGTAGGTGAAGCTTTAGGTCATCTGTCGTTACTAAAGCATTACAACACTTTAATTCAAGGAATTTTTGATACCAGCGCCTTAATTTTATTCGCCAGTTACATTTTTTTGGGTATTTTTCTCACTGCTCAATCAATTGATGCACTGCGCTTTCAAAGGCAATAGTACCGCATGGCGGAAGTCAAAAGTCAAAAGTCAAAAAGCTTATAGAGCAGAGTTTTTGACCATTTGAAATTGGTGGTTTATTTACGCTGTACTGTAGTAGTTATATAAGTTATGAATAAAAAGTTAGGAGTGAGGATTTCAAACTTATT
>NZ_JAYGHE010000065.1:8820-41482 GCF_034931145.1 Nostoc sp. UHCC 0252
GCTTATAACTCATAATTCCTAACTCCTAACTCCTCACTTCAGTTTAAGAATATGAAAATAGTTGTAAAAAAGAAACTGTGGAAATATTTGTTTTGGTTGGGCCCATTCCTAATTGCTGTCGGCTTAACAGTTGGGTTAGTCTCTGAACAGTGGGGACTAATTACATTAGCATTTTTGATTACAGGAATTGTAATCAGTGGGTTGGGGATAATATGGCAAAGCTACCAGAGTAGTTGGTGGAAACGTCGTTCTACGCAAGCTGGGACTAATGCCTTAGTAGCAACTCTGGCAGTGTTGGCAATTTTAGGATTGATTAACTTTTTGGGAACTCGTTATCACTTACGGGCAGACTTAACAGAAAGTCAATTGTTTACTCTTGCGCCCCAGTCACGCGAATTGGTGAGGGTTTTACCACAGCCAGTTAAAGTATGGGTGTTTGATATTAACCAAAATCCCCAAGACCGAGAACTGCTTGAAAATTATCAAAGACAAAGCTCAAAATTTCAATTTGAGTACATCGACCCCCAAGCTAGACCAGGACTTGCAGAAAAGTTTGGTGTCAAAGATTACGGAGAAGTTTACTTAGAATCTGGCGATAAACGGCAATTAGTGCAAACAGTAAATCAAAATGAGCGCTTGTCAGAAATCAGATTAACTAGTCGCCTGCAACAACTAACAAGTTCAACCACAGCCAAAGCTTATTTACTTCAAGGTCATGGCGAACGTCAACTTTCTGCTGGTAAAGGTGCAATATCACAAGCGGTTCAGGGATTAGGCGACAAAAATTTCACAACATCACCGTTAAATTTAGGAGAAACTGCCAAAGTTCCTCAAGATGCCTCTGTCGTAATCGTAGCTGGCCCCAAGCGAGGGCTGTTTGAAGGCGAAGTCAAAGCTTTGCAAGAGTATCTTAATCGCGGTGGTAATTTACTGCTGATGATTGATCCTAATACCGATCCCAAAGTTGACAGCTTGCTACAAGAGTGGGGTGTTCGTCTAGATAATCGTTTAGCAGTCGATATCTCTGGCGAAAGCGTGGTAGGACTTGGCCCTGCTGCACCCTTAGTCACAGAATATGGAGAACATCCGATTACCAAAGATTTCGGTAACGGTAATTCTTTTTATCCGATTGCCCGACCACTGGAAATTACCTCTGTGCCTGGTGTTGAGGCTACTCCTTTGCTACGAACTAAACCCTACCCCAGCAGTTGGGCAGAAAGCGACCTCCAAACCGAAAAGTTGGAGTTTAATGAGGGTAAAGACCTCAAAGGGCCTCTAACCTTGGGCGTTGCCTTAAGCAGAAAACAATCACCCAAATCTGCTTCCACTCCCCAACCTACACCGACACCTTCACCCCTACCATCACCAACCACTCAAAGCAAGGCTTCCCCCACTCCCCCTGCTTCCCCTGCTCCCACTCCTTCCCCCACTCCCTCATCTCAAACAGCCACCGAGTCCCGTTTAGTGGTTTTAGGAAATTCCGATTTCGCCACCGATGGTTTGTTTCAACAGCAATTAAATGGAGATGTATTCCTCAACTCAGTTACTTGGCTGAGTCAACAGGATCAGCAACCCCTTTCCATTCGCCCTAAAGAACCAAAAAACCGTCGGATAACTCTGACAACTACACAAGGTAATCTTCTTATATTGTCATCTCTGTTGCTTTTACCTCTAATTGGGTTTGCGATCGCACTTATTATCTGGTGGAAACGACGATAAGAGAAAGTTAGGAGTTATAAATACTAACTCTTCGCCAATGACAAATTACAAGTGACAAATGACTAAAAAATGAAATTGCCGAAAACGACTTTAATTTTGATACTGCTAACGCTGGGTTTAGGCAGTTTTGTTTACTTCTATGAAATTCGGGGCGCGACTGTACGAGAAGAAATAAAGGAGCAAAAGCAGCAAATTTTCTCTTTTGCAGAAGATGATGTGCAGTCTTTAACAGTTAAAACGAAAAAGCTTACTCTGAATTTGGAACGTAGCCCTGAATCTAGTAACCCTAAGTGGGTAATCAAATCTCCGATATCAGGCCCAGCAAATGATGCTATTGTTTCTTATTTGACGGATTTGTTGGTCAAGGGTAATAGCGATCGCACTTTATTAACTCCAGCAAAAGAGCTTGGAGAATTTGCTCTAGATCAGCCCCAAGCAACTATTAATATCACCCTAAAAAACCGACAAAGCCATCAGTTGATTTTAGGAAAATCTAACTTTAACGGACGTTTCTTGTACGCTCAAGCTGATCCAGCCAGTAAACCCGATGGAAATATAAATGTGCTGTTGGTATCTACAGATTTTGCAAATGCCGTGAATCGGGAACTATCAGAGTGGAAACAACCTGTAGATAATAGTCAGAAACTTCCTCCGCTCACCATTCCTAAACCGACTCCGACAAACAGCAAATAATTAATTCAAAATCTGGCGATATTATGACAAATCCGACAGCAACATTGCTGATTTCTTGTCCCGATCAACGTGGACTGGTAGCGAAATTTGCCAATTTCATCTATTCTAATGGTGGAAATATTATCCATGCAGACCAGCACACAGATTTTGCTGCTGGGTTATTCCTCACGCGTATTGAATGGCAATTAGATGGGTTCAATTTACCGCGAGAATTTATTGCTCCTGCATTTAATGCGATCGCTCAACCTTTAGGCGCTAAGTGGGAAATACGTTTTTCTGATACAGTACCACGCATTGCTATTTGGGTAAGTCGGCAAGACCATTGTTTATTTGACTTAATTTGGCGACAACGCGCTAAAGAATTCATTGCTGAAATTCCTTTAATTATTAGTAACCATTCTAATTTAAAGGTAGTTGCAGAGCAATTTAATATTGACTTCCAGCATATTCCCATCAATAAAGATAATAAAGCAGAACAAGAAACCCAACAATTAGAATTATTACGCAAGTACAAAATAGATTTAGTTGTATTGGCGAAATATATGCAGATTGTTAGTGCAGATTTTATTAGTCAATTTCCACAAATTATTAATATACATCATTCATTTTTACCAGCTTTTATCGGAGCAAACCCTTATCATCGAGCTTTTGAACGTGGTGTGAAAATTATTGGTGCAACTGCTCATTACGCTACTGCTGATTTAGATGCAGGCCCAATTATTGAACAAGATGTGGTGCGAGTCAGCCACCGTGATGAAGTTGATGATTTGGTGAGAAAAGGCAAAGATTTGGAGAGAGTTGTATTAGCAAGAGCGGTGCGATCGCACTTGCAAAATCGTGTATTAGTCTATGGTAATCGAACAGTAGTATTTGAATGATTTTATATCCCAACAAAAAAACGTCCCATCGCTGTGTAAGCAAGGGGAGCAGGGAAGGAAGAATTTGATTTTCGTATTCGATCTAAAAATCGGATAGTGTTAAACAAAGCGACCGCTTGATTGTTTGCGTCGAATCCCAATCACACTTGGACGCGGTGGCCCGTCAGAATTCCCCTCAATATTGCTGGGCCAATTACTACCACGAGGTACACTGCGTTTTTGAGTAAACAAAGTGCCATCCAAGTTCAAAATCTCAATATCTCGGCTGAGAGTTTGCTGAGGGGTGAATGGTACTTCTTCACCAGGATGCTGCACCGAAATAATCAGTGTATCGCCAACGAAAGTAGGCCCGGTTAACTCACAGCGTGGTGGCCCATAAGCAAAAGGTACAACTTCCCCAGCATCAGGGCCACTTGTGGGAATGAAGAAAAGAAAGTTATTGCCAAAAACCCCAATCAGGTTAGAAGTTCTGACATTAAAATTAGAATCATCCGCGCTGGGTGAGTTAGAACCCACTACCCGATGGTCTACCCGTAATACTTCTGGGTTAGCGCCTGTGCTGAAACCATTGTGGGCTTCAGTAGACATATCAGTGACACCCCAAATGTTACCTTGGCTATCAAATGCTAAGTTATCTACATTAGCAAAGCCATCTCCGGGTTCTGCACCTGCTTCACCACCTTTAGCAAATCGCTGCCAACGGAAGCTTGTACCTGTACCATCAGCACTATCTTCGATAATTTTAAAAAGTGACCCTGAAGGTTGTGCAGCGTTGACTTTAGCACTGTACTTAGAAACTACAAAGATTCGTGAATCAGGATATCCATCTCCTGAAGGCGCACCATCTGTGTAAGCGATAAAGACTTCGTTAGAATTTCTCGGATTGATTTCTATGTCTTCAGGACGAGCCGTTGGAGTTCCGCCGATGAGATTAGCAGCTAAAAAAGCATCAACCAAAACTGCACCTTGGCTGGTGTAGAAATCAGACAACTTTTTGCCCTTGTATGCAGGTATAGCTTCAGCCTCACCATAAGAGGCAATAGTTCCGGTTGAATCAACAATTGGCTCTATTGTGACAACAATTGACCCACCATTTTCAGTTTGTCCTAAAATACCACTGCGCTTTGGTAGCCGAGTATTACCATTATTAGAAGCTTTGCCCAATGCGGCAATTTCTACAGAAGCAAGAGTTGAAGGTGGAATCGGATTTGTCGGCGTGTTTAGTTTGAGAGGAATCCATTGTCCTGTACCGTTGGCATTGTAACGGGCGACATATAGAGTACCGCTTTCAAATAAGCGACTATTTTTTTTATCAGTGGGATTTGTAACTCTACCAGAACTGACAAACTTCCAAGTGTGGCCGCCGCGCCGATCATCTCCCATATAACCCACTAATGGTTTCCCAGCTTTCGCACGCACAGCGATATTTTCATGGCGGAAACGACCTAAAGCAGTATGTTTGCGTGGGCGGAAACTTTGGCTTGATGGATCGATTTCTACCATCCAGCCGTATTTTTCACCAACTAAGCCAAATCTAGCGCCTGTTGTGCCTTCGATGTAGCTTGTTTGTGTGCCATTGGGTTTGACAAGTTCCTGAACTCCGACAAAAGAGCTTGGACTGGCTTGAAAGTTTTCTTCAGCTGACAAAACAGTTCCCCAAGGAGTTGTACCGCCAGAACAGTTAAATCCAGTACCGATGATTTTGTTACCTAATCCGTCAGTGCTGAGGGGGAAAACTTCTGTCGCACTTGGCCCAGTACCAATTAGATAATTGTTGTCTCCTCGCTGGTAACTTCTGCTACCCCAAGATGTGATGTTTTTATAATTATCAGTGCGATCGCGATTAATTCCTAAACCAGAAAGTCCGTGGATGCGGCGGTTTTTCGGATCACGCACCACAGCAAAGCGGCCACTGCGGTTTGGGCGGGCAATCCGCACAACAGAGCCGCCAATGTTATACATGAATTCACCCAACACTTCGATATTAGTTCTGTCTTCTGGTAAATCTCGACCAATGATTAGGGGGTAAGATGTGGGAAATCCTCCTAAACCGCTATCAATTAAGAAGCCAGGTACAGTTGTAGAAAATGGGTAGGAGATGTATTCGTGATTGTTCCAAAGGTAGCCGTCATTGGGGCTTCTACCATCAATGGGAATAAAGCTGGTGTAGTCGCTATTGTAGCCAAAGTAATCTTCTCGATTTGGAAAAACGCGATCGCCCCAACTCACAATCACATACCGTTCGTATTCCGGTGGAACCACAACATCATCTACTATGCTGTAGCTACTTAACTGGGCATTAGCAGAGGGTTGTAATACATTTCCTTGCCCAATTCCTGTTGGTAAGTAGCTGTTTTGCTGTGTGTAAATCGGTAAAGGATGGGGCAACCGAATTGGGGTAAATTTTAGAGGTCGAACCGCATCAGCAGGATTACCGCTCAAAAGTTTTTCCCCAAAAGCAGGAGCTAGGACAGTTGCACCAGCACTTGCACCAAAAAAAGCGAGTAACTGTCTACGTGTAAATTTAGTCATTAGATTACCTCTTGTTAAGAATAGCTGAAATGATTAGCCTAAAATTTTTGCCATTTCTTCTCTAGAAATGATTAATAGCCAAGAAGAATCATTCTTTATTCATCGTCATTCAGATATTTCACCTATTGGCTGCATCTGGTCACTCTATTTTCAGCAAATTGATATTAGAGAACAGATGCAGAAATAATTATTCTTTCTTCTCAAGGGCATCAATATTTTTTCAACTTTGTAGCTAGTTATTTGGCATAAATAATATTAATTCACTTTTATAACTATGTAGGTGTACCTTTCCCAATGACATCAATCTTAAGAAGTAAAAATATTTATATCTCAAGGATGTTTATTGAAGATTTTTTTATTTTTAACGCTTACTTAAAATCTTGTTAACCTTCTGATTTGTAATTTGAGTTATAGAGAGATGTATAAATAGCTTTTGTAGTAAATACAGTATTGAAAGTTAAAGCTGAAAATTAAGGAGTAAATAATGAATAGGGTTGTTTTTTCTATTGTTAGTATCTTTGCAAGTTTGCTTCTACCTAATGCTGCTCTAGCTGCAATCATCAACGGTGGCTTTGAAAATAGCTTTGAAAAGTGGCAAACATTAGGCGATTACAGAGTAGAGACTTCAGCTTTCGGGAGCGGAACAGTAGAAGGAAATTCTCAAGCTTTTCTATCAACTGCTTATAATGAAGTGGTTGACGTTGACGAAAATGGTGGAGAAATTCTAGGAGGAAATGCTGCTACTGCTGTCTATATCACAGGCATTGCGGAGAACTCATTAGAAAATTTTTTAGATGTATCATCCTTTTTTGGAGAAGACTTTCTAGCAGATGCGATTGAGGGTTCTGCTATCAAACAAACATTCACAGCAAAAGCAGGAGAAACCTTATCTTTCGCTTGGAATTTCCTCACTAATGAAACAGTAGGTAATAATAGCAATCCTGATTTTAATGATTTTGCTTTTGTAACTGTGAGTAATAATTCTCAAGATTTATTTTTCAAATTAGCAGATACTACTACAGATTTTTTGGCTAGAGATTCGGATTCAAGCTTTTTTGAAGAAACCGGATTTAAAACTTTTTCTTTTAATCTACCAACTGATGGAGAATATACTTTAGCTGTCGGGGTTGTAGATGTAGGCGAACCAACAATAATTTCAGGGCTGCTTGTAGATCGGGTGCAAGCTGTTCCCGAAACAAGTTCAACAGTCAGTCTGTTAATTTTGGGAATTTTAGGAGCATTCTCGACGCTCAAATATAGTCACAAATCGCGCTATTAATTCAGATTAAATAACTGGGATTGTGTTGGAATAATCAATGCTTAACCTGATTGCAAAGAAGCATTAAAGTTACGCTGTTAAACTTTGCTGTGATTCAAACGCGATAATCAGGGGAGTATATGCAAAACTTCAACTTCGAGCGCTTGCTATCAAGTCGGCTGAGACGGCGACAAGTGTTGATTGGGACTGGAGCCTTAACTGGTTTTGCGATCGCCAATCAATGGTCTAACAAAGTTCTCGCCCTGTCCCGATTCTCTAATTATCCTTTTAGTCTGGGTGTGGCTTCCGGTGAACCACTTGCAGATAATGTAGTGCTGTGGACGCGTTTAGCTCCCGATCCGCTCAATGGTGGTGGGATGCCACAATATAATGTTCCAGTGCAGTGGCAGGTTGCTACCGACGAAAAGATGCGGCGAGTTGTCCGCAGTGGCACACAGATGGCTATTCCAGAATTTGGACACTCTGTTCATGTAGAAGTGCAAGGATTAAAACCCGCCCGTTGGTACTGGTATCAATTTAGGGTGGGCAATGAAGTTAGTCCAATTGGACGAACTCGTACTGCTCCTAACCCGCGCGATCGCGTTAATCGCTTCCGCTTTGCCTTCGCTTCCTGTCAAAACTGGGAGCAAGGATACTTCGCCGCTTACAAAAACATGGCTCAAGAAGATTTAGATTTGGTGGTTCACCTCGGTGATTACATTTATGAGGGAGCGCCGAGAGCGAATGCACTCCGACCTCATGAAGGTAATGGAGAGCCAGTGACACTGGAGGAGTATCGCAACCGCCACGCTCAATATAAAAGTGACCCCAGTCTGCAACAAACTCATGCTGCATTTCCTTGGCTAGTCACTTGGGACGACCACGAAGTTGACAATAATTGGGCGGATGAAATCCCTCAAGATCCAGAACAACAATCACGCCAAGCTTTTCTAGCTCGTCGTGCTGCTGCTTTCCAAGCATACTACGAACACATGCCACTGCGGGATTTTTCCAAACCTAGAGGCATTGATATGCAGCTATATCGACGCTTAAACTTCGGTAACTTGGTTGAATTTAATGTTCTCGATACTCGTCAATATCGTAGCGACCAACCTTGTAATGACACTATTGAGCCACGCTGTCCAGAAGCTTTTGATCCAAATGCCACTATGACTGGTAGTGAACAAGAGCAGTGGTTATTCCGAAATCTAGAGCGCTCTGGGGCACGCTGGAATGTTCTTGCTCAACAGATTGTCTTTACCCAGCACGACTGGACAGCAGGCCCTGAGACTGCTTTTAATATTGATGCTTGGGATGGCTATGTAGCTGCCCGCAGCCGTATTCTCAACTTCCTTGCTCAACGTCAGCCAGCCAACCCAGTTGTTATTACTGGTGACACACACTCCAGTTGGGTGAGCGACCTGAAAGCTGATTACAATAACCCTAACTCTGCTACAGTCGGTACTGAATTTGTTGGCACATCGATTACATCAGGCTTTGGCGCTAGTGACCGAATTGAGAAGGCTTTACCAGAAAGTCCGTGGGTAAAGTATTTTAATGGTAGACAACGCGGTTATGTTGTTTGTGACCTCAATCATCAACGTTGGCGCAGTGACTATCGACTACTGGCTCCATCTCCAGAGACTGGGCCTACTGTGCCTAATCCAAATGCCCCAATCATATCAACAGTCTCGTTTGAATTGCCGAATCAGGGCAGAGTGGAGCGGGTTCAATAGTTTCAAGGCTTTTTTAGATCGGGCTGGCTCCACATGCCAGCCTTTGATGCGATCGCCTACGGTGGTAACAGAGCTTGCCGTAAAGCCTGCGGCATAGCTCCGCTTAGGGCGCAGCATTTCGTAGAGAAGTGCGGGCTACGTCTACGCACCTACAATTAGTCTATGGTAATAAAACAGTAGTATTTGAGTGATTTTATACCCAAAGGAATGCAAGAGAGCGATGCCTACGGCGGGCTACGCCTACGCAGAAAGTTGTATAATTTTTTCTACCCAGTCGTTTGTCAATTATCTATCTCCCAATCTTCAATCAACAAGTTATTAACCCGCTTAAATTCTCTGGTGTTATGAGTAACAAGGGTTAAGTTATTTGTCAGTGTGATGGCAGGAATTTGTAAATCATAAGCTCCGATTGGAGTGCCTAATGCTTCTAGCTGAGATCGAATAATTCCAAATGTCATTGCTGCGAGATCGTCAAACGGTAGTGATATAAATTGAGCTAAAAATTCTTGCTGTAAGGTAAGATTCCTTTTTGGGTTGGCGCTTTTCATTGCGCCATAAAATAATTCAGATTTGACGATTGAGCAAACGGCAATATCTTTAGTAGCAGTGGTTTCTAGTTTCTGCTTTAGGGCGAAATTTCTACCACGCATATAGATAATGCAAGTGTTAGTATCTAACAGAAATTTCACAGGATGGGTTCGCGTTCTTGTTGTTTTCCTTGAGGATGGCGAAAGAATGTTTCATCTTGGATACATCCATAGAATTTAGTCAGAGGATATTCTGAAGTTTCAATTTGGGTTTCTGGTTGTAGGGACTCAATGAGGGTTTTTAGCAATGTTAAGCCTCGGCTAAGGTCTAGTTCTTCGGTGAGTTCAGCCAGAGGGGATTGACGAAAGAATTCTGAAAGTTTGGTGGGTTGGTTTGGGTGGGTGTTGTGTGTGGTCAAGCTTTGAGCAAGGAATTGGATCATATACAGTTTATCGCTAGGGGAAAGCTGAAGGAGTTGTTGTTCCAGTTCTGGTATAGCCATGATGGGGTTTAAGTGGAGGATAATTTTATTTTACTTTCACGGCGATCGCAGGAATTTGCCCACCTAAATGGCGGGCTATGAGGTACTTTACTTGAGTGGGTTGTGTCCCCAATTCTTCAAAGAATAGCACCAGCGTGTGTGTTCCAAATCACCCGATGGCTGCTGTGCAATATGACGATGGACATAACTAATAACTTTCTTCATGTGCGAAAGGTCATCGTCGGTGTAATCATCCTTTTTCTGCAATAGCTGGATGATACGCCGTCCAGATTTATGACCGATTGACTCATCGTCGCCATCCTTTTGTCCGACAGTTTGTGACTCATCTGTATCTAGCCAAGACTCTAGTTCTTTAGGTGTCATATTGACAGCTTGATGAAACTCGTCAATCACCGCTTTCACATCTTTACTCATGACTAAGCATTACTCCTCTACTTTCTTCAGAGCATCAGGCTTGTGAGCAGCTTGTTTTCCTGTCTTATCGCTTTCAACTAAGTATTCAGGGTTATCTTCACTTGCAGCAATATGGTGTTCTTTAATATCTGTAGGTGAAGTGAGCTTCTTTACTACTTTGCCAGTTGTCTTACCTTGTGAAGTGTTCCATTCAACGCGATCGCCCTTTTTAAATTCTTCAGCCACATTCATCTCCTATTTGATGTTTTATACCTACTAAGGTCACATTATGTCTGCGACTGGAAAAGCAGCCATCATTCTAGTGATAGAGAAAACATCCGTTGTTAAGCCAGTAATTTAATTAGCTGTGAGATGAAAAAATAGGCGATCGCTACAAGCTTGATACAAATGCTGTGCGATCGCATCATAATAAAGAAATATTAAGCAGATACTCAGAAAACTCTCAATGAGCCAGACTACCTTAAATTTAGTTGCAATATCTATCTTTCTCATGACCCTATCGGTACTGGTGGGGCCATTCTTCAACTTATCACCGGCAGTCCCAGCACTTGCTACCTTCACCATTTTGGGCATAGCGACATTAGATAGCTTCAGCTTGCAAGGCAAGGGTGGTACTATCTTTGTAGATTGGATTGCTGGTTTTTCAAAAGAACACCGCGATCGCATCGTCCATCACGAAGCAGGGCATTTTTTGGTTGCTTACATGCTAGGTATTCCCGTTACTGGCTACACACTCAGCGCTTGGGAAGCTTGGAAACAGGGGCAGTCTGGACAAGGCGGCGTTAGCTTTGACGATAGCGAATTAGCATCTCAATTAGAAGTGGGTAAAATCAGTGCCCAAATACTAGACCGCTACTGCACTGTTTGGATGGCGGGTATTGCTGCTGAAACCCTAGTTTTTAATAATGTGGAGGGTGGATTTGATGATAAAAACAAGCTGATAGGAGCCTTGACAGTTTTGGGCTTTTCGGAATCAGTTTATCAACAGAAACTACGGTTTCATGCACTCCAAGCAAAAACCTTACTGCAAGAAAATTGGTCTAGCTACGAGGCTTTAGTTAATGCTATGCGACAACGCGCTTCGATAGAAGATTGTCATGCTGAGTTAAAACTTCAAAGACACGATTAATCGCGTCTGTACAGGAGTTAGGAATTATAAATATTAATTCTTCACCAATTCCCCATTCCCCATTCCCACTTTTATGAAGAAACAGCTTTCAAATGTGAAACATGAGATAGGTAATTCGAGTGAATAACTCGATTACGCCCAGCATTTTTAGCCTGTAACAGACATTGATCGGCACGATTTAGCAGACTCTCTCCTTGCTCATCGTCGTCAGCTTGCAAGCTGGCTGTGCCCAGGCTTATAGTAATATTAATTGTCAGTTTATTACTAAGTGCAAATGGTTCGTCGCTGACTACGCGATTAAGACGACGGGCTACAAATAGCGCTTCTTCATCGTTAGTGTTAGCCAAAAGAATCACAAACTCTTCACCACCGTAGCGGAATGCTGTGTCTTGACAGCGTAGATTGTGACGCAGACGCTGACATAATACTTGCAAAATGCGATCGCCTACTAAATGCCCATGAGTATCGTTAACTTTCTTGAAATGATCTACATCCAGAATAATCAAACTCAAGGAAGTTTTTTGAGTCCTAGCTCGATTAATTTGTCTGGGCAAATCCCATTCTAAAGCACGACGATTATTTAATTCTGTTAACGAATCGGCTAAAGCGATCGCTGATAACATATCATTTGTCCGAATCAAGTCTCGATATTTTTGTGCTTTCCGTAAGCCGACAGCCAATTGAGCAAGTATTAACCCATGATTGGCAGTAAACTCTGCCAAGCTATGGCCTGTTTTGTCATCAATAAGATGCCAAATATAAGCATCGGCTCCTTGTTTTAAGGCCGCAGCACTCATCTCTAATTCTCTGTGCCAACCCTTATTTCTATCAGTAAGCTGCTGGGAACGATCTTCGAACAGAATACAGTATATCCAAGATAGTTTTGTCTGCTCTTTCAACCAACTGCACAGTTCCATACTTCCATCTAGGCTAGCCTGCACAAGTATTATATCGGGGGGTGTTGTTTTAATCTGCGATACTGCTTGATTCAGATTGTCTATAGCTTCTACACTAAAAGCAGTCGCATAACGGATCTGATCTGGAAGTGTAGCGATAAAATTCTTTTTTCCAAAGACCAGAATAGAAATATTCATTGCTTTATGTTTTGTCCTATTTAAATTTTAAAGAAATTAGTTTTAGTCACTTGCTGCTACCTCTGCCTAATACTAAATTTAATATTTTAGACTGAGTGAAATTTTTGGAGATATAACTTTTTTACGCCGAATTTACAATATTTTTCCAAATTTATCCCCTTTTAAGGCTTTATATCTACTACTATCTTTTCCTAAATATCCACTTCTGACAACTAATGTCTTCTTTACAGTATATTTTTCAAACAGTAAAAATACTGAATAATATTGAAATTTCTAAAAACTACTCATGTTCTTTCTTAAGTATTATTTTGCTGATGTAATTACCAAAATAGATAGTTGGTAATAACTTTTAAATTAAACATCTTAATTTCTTTTTGAAAATAAAAATTAAGAAACTATAAAATTTTCAATTAAACGATCAAAATCTAAATCCGGTCGTCAAGTTAAAAATATTCTCTATCATAGGCAATTTCAGCCTTTTTCTTTATAAACTAGACTTTAATCCAATACGCTTGGGTTAATAAAAATTGTAGGTTGGGTTAAGCAAAACGTAACCCAACGAAGCCCTGGAAATGTTTGGTTTCGTTCCTCAACCCAACCTACATAGTTTAAGGCTTTTAGCGTTAACTGAACTGTATTGGGCTTTAATCAAGTATTAAGATAAGCGTGAAATTGCAAAAAAATGCAACCTAAATAGATAGCAAAGTCCCCTCCTCTTAAGGATAAGAGCTTTTTTGTAGTAAGAAACCCTATAATTACAGGGCAAATTTCTAGGGTAAAATATTTCTAATTTAAGTAATTGAAACTTTCGTTCACAATGTGTCAGCAGGATAAATAAGATGTCTCTACCTATAAGCTCTATCTGTGTTTGTTTAGTTAACTCACATCTTTTGCTTAATTAGTTGCGACATCATGAATTTAGAAAAAAAACTAAATAAAAAGTTTGATGTAAAAACCTGCCCCTAATGTGGGTAAATCAGTTCGATTCCGCCTCGCCCGTGTAGAGGACGGAAAAAATATAAAAATTTTGTTAGCGTACTCTGAGATATTAAAGTCTCAACTTCTGCAAGAACCTAGAATTGCACATCCCTCACAAGCAACATTTGATACATTCATTTTTAGTACCATTTACCACACTAGTATAGGAATTTTAAAGTATTTCTTAAGAATTAATCTTCAAGATCAAATGCGATGTCTACGACGGGCTATGCCTAAGCACATCGGGAGCATCCCAATGCAAGCAAATTTACCACGTTAGCAGGTAGTCATTGCGAATGGAGCGTTCGCGGTAGCGTCTCGTAAGAGAAGCGGAATGAAGCAATCGCAGCATCTAGACTTTGCGATTGCTTCGCTTCATTTCATTACGCTCGCAATGACAAAATATGTTTTTACACATTTGGGATGCTCCCGGCACATCCTGCCAGAGCTAGATAATGGTCTAAAAGCATTCTCATCACTGCATATAGCTTACAGAATTGGGCAATTTGCTGGCGGTAATATGAAACAAAATGCAAGAATATATAAAGCTATTTATGAAAATACACTTACCAGTGCCGCTACGCCCAAGTAGAAAGTCTAAAGTCTAAAGTTAAAAACACCTATGTCTTCAAATCCCCAGTACCTAAGCGGTAACGAAATTCGCAACATATTCCTTAACTTCTTTGCCCAACGGAGTCACCAAATCCTCCCAAGTGCCTCTCTCGTGCCAGAAGATCCAACCGTACTGCTAACGATCGCGGGGATGCTACCATTTAAGCCGATATTCTTGGGGCAGAGGACACCAGAATTTAAGCGGGCTACGACTTCGCAAAAGTGTATCCGCACCAACGATATCGAAAATGTCGGGCGCACTAAACGGCATCACACATTTTTTGAGATGCTGGGCAATTTCAGCTTTGGTGATTATTTTAAAGAACAAGCGATCGCTTGGGGTTGGGAAATCTCCACACAAGTCTTTGGCATTTCCCCGCAAAATCTCGTCGTCAGCGTTTTTAAAGATGATGATGAAGCCTTTGGAATTTGGCGCGATCAAATCGGTGTGTCGGTAGCAAGAATTAAACGCTTAGGCGAAGATGATAACTTTTGGGTATCTGGCCCGACTGGCCCTTGTGGCCCTTGTTCCGAAATTTATTACGACTTCCACCCAGAACGCGGTGACGAAAATATAGATTTAGAAGACGATTCCCGGTTCATCGAGTTTTACAACCTCGTGTTCATGCAATATAACCGGGATGCTTCAGGCAATTTAACGCCACTGCAAAACAAAAATATCGACACCGGCATGGGTTTGGAGAGAATGGCGCAAATTCTCCAAAAAGTACCCAATAATTACGAAACTGACCTGATTTTCCCAATTATCCAAACAGCAGCCCAAATTGCCGGCATTGATTACCACAGCAGCGATGAGAAAACTAAAGTTTCTCTAAAAGTGATTGGCGATCACGTTCGTTCTGTTGTCCACATGATCGCTGATGAGATTCGCGCTTCTAATGTGGGACGGGGTTATGTGCTGCGGCGGTTAATTCGGCGGGTGGTGCGTCATGGGCGATTAATTGGGATTTCTGGCGAATTTACTACCCAAGTTGCCGAAACTGCGATCGCTCTTTCTGAATCAGCTTACCCCAATGTGCGCCAACGAGAAGCAGCAATTAAAGCTGAGTTGCAACGAGAAGAATCGAATTTCCTCAGAACTTTGGATAGAGGCGAAAAACTCCTAGAAGAAATTATAAATCGTCCGTCTTCAATACAACATGAGCAGGAGCGTCCATCTTCTTCACCAGAACCAAAAGTTTCTGGTTTGCCAGAATTAAACGTTCCTGGCTTACCAAAACAAAAAATTTCTGGTTTGCCAGAATCAAATGTTCCTGGTTTACCAAAACAAAAAATTTCTGGAATCGATGCTTTTACCCTCTACGATACCTATGGTTTCCCCTTGGAACTGACGCAGGAGATTGCAGAAGAACAGGGACTAGAAGTTGATGTTGAGGGATTCAATGCCGAAATGCAAAAGCAGGTGGAACGTGCCAAAGCAGCACACGAAACCATCGATTTAACTGTGCAAGGTTCCCTCGACAAACTAGCAGAACACGTTCAAGTCACCGAGTTTTTGGGCTATACCCAATCGGCGGCGACGGCAAAAGTCGAAGCGATTTTGGTAGAAGGTGTTTCTCAAGAGGAAGCAGAAGCGGGGACAGAAGTGCAAATTGTCCTTGATAAAACGCCATTTTATGCTGAATCTGGGGGACAAATTGGCGATCGCGGTTATATCTCTGGCGATGGTATCGTAGTTCGCGTTGAAGACGTTAAAAAAGAATCTGATTTCTTTGTTCACTTCGGACGCATCGAACGCGGTACACTGCGCGTAGGCGATCGCGTCACCGCCCAAATCGATCCAGCTTGTCGCCGTCGTGCCCAAGCTAACCATACCGCAACCCACCTGTTACAAGCGGCTTTGAAAAAAATCGTTGATGACAGCATATCTCAAGCTGGTTCCCTAGTTTCCTTTGACAGGCTGCGCTTTGACTTCAACTGTCCCCGCGCCTTGACAGCAGAGGAAGTGCAACAAATTGAAGAACAGGTGAACGCTTGGATTGCCGAAGCACATGCTGCAAAGGTAGAAGTATTACCTTTAGCAGAGGCGAAAGCTAGAGGTGCTGTCGCCATGTTCGGCGAAAAATACGGCGAGGAAGTCCGCGTGATTGACTTTCCTAACGTATCAATGGAACTTTGCGGTGGAACTCATGTGAGTAATACGGCTGAAATTGGCGTATTTAAAATTATTTCTGAAGCTGGTGTGGCTTCTGGAGTGCGGCGCATTGAAGCTGTTTCGGGGCCAGCAATATTAGATTATCTCAACCTGCGGGATAAAGTAGTTAAAGATTTGAGCGATCGCTTTAAAGTTAAACCCGAAGAATTGCCAGACAGAATTACAAGTCTGCAAAGTGAACTGAGAAATAGCCAAAAGGAACTGGAAACCTTAAAGGTACAGTTAGCGATCGCTAAATCTGACAGCTTACTACAAACAGCCGAAACTGTAGGTGATCATAAAATCATCGTCGCCAAATTAGAAGATGTTGATCCAGAATCATTAAAAACCGCAGCCGAACGCTTACTACAAAAAATCGGTAACGGTGCGGTGGTGCTGGGTTCTGTTCCTGAAGAGGGGAAAGTTAGCATAGTTGCAGCTTTTAGTTCAGAAGTGAACAAAAAAGGTTTGCAAGCTGGTAAATTTGTGGGTGCGATCGCTAAAATTTGCGGTGGCGGCGGCGGTGGAAGACCAAACTTAGCCCAAGCTGGTGGACGCGATGCGAGTAAATTACCAGATGCTTTGGCACAAGCAGAAAGTGAGTTAAAGTCCGCTTTAGGTTAACCCCTTTCTCTTGCAGGCTATCCACAGGGTGGTTTCATACGAAAAAAAAATACATAAGTTTTGATTCCTTATGTATCATCATAGATTTTGACCCCTCTCCAAACCTCTCCCCGAAACGGAGAGAGGCTTTGAAACCAAGTTTAAGTTTTTCTCTCGTTGTATGAAACCACCCTGCTTCCCTTGTGGGCTATCCATTACCCGTTATCAAAGTCATGATTTTTAGTAGGCGTAGGCGTAGGTTGGGTTGAGGAACGAAACCCAACATTATCAAGGTTTTGTTGGGTTTCGCTGTCGCTTAACCGAACCTGATATCGTAGAACCCTTTAAGATAAAGAATTCTCAATCCAAAATCCACATTCCCAAGTTGGTTACAGTTTACCCGTGAATACCCTGTCAGCCGGGCCTGTCATGTAAATCCGTTGGTCGATTTCTGACCATTCAATTTGTAAGGGGCCACCTGGTAATTCTATAGTGGCGGTGCGATCGCATTTACCAGTTAACACTCCAGCCACCAAGGAAGCACAAGCACCAGTCCCACAAGCTAATGTAATTCCAGCACCCCGTTCCCATACGCGCATTTTTAAATAATCACGGCGTACAACTTGGATAAATTCAGTATTTATGCGTTGGGGAAAAGCTGGGTGATGCTCAAATTTCGGGCCTATGCTTTCTAGCTCAATTGCTGCTACATCTTCTACAAAGGTAATGCAGTGAGGATTCCCCATATTTACACAGGTAACATCCCAAGTTTGCCCCGCCACCTCCAACGGCTGAGAAATTACTTTTTCTTTGGCGGGTGCAAGATTAGTCGGAATTTCGCCAGCCAGTAACCTGGGTAAACCCATATCTACTTTAACTTGACCATCAGATAAGAGTTGGGGAGTCATTACACCACCCAAAGTATGAATGCGATATGAATCTTTATTCCGGGATTCGCCTTCTAAATCTGCCAAAAAGCCAGCTAAACAGCGAATGCCATTGCCACACATTTCTGGTTCTGAACCATCGGAATTAAAAATCCGCATGGTGTAGTCAGTGCCATTTTCTCCAGGTAAGGCAAAAATTACACCATCAGCACCGATCCCAAAATGGCGATCGCACAACTTGATGGCTTGCTCTGGAGTCACTACAGGCTCAGATGACGAGCGATTGTCAATCAGAATAAAGTCGTTGCCCAGACCATGATACTTAGTAAATTCGATTGCCATTTCTTCAAGGATGAATTATCAAGGATTAGTTACTCTTTATTTTGCCTTGTAGGTTCATCTTTACTAAAAATGCTTACTGAATTTGACACGACTTTACCCAGTATTATCCAAGTCCAAAACCTGATTAAACAAACAACACCAGTAGAGTTAAAGCTGCTGACTGGCGATGTGCTAACAGGAAGGGTTTTATGGCAAGACCCACAGTGTATCTCTATTGCTGATGAAAACAGTCAGCAAACCACCGTTTGGAAACAAGCGATCGCATACATCAAGCCAAAAACAACTTAGGAGATGAAAGTTGCCTTTTATTGCTGGGTAGCCCTAATAGCGCTCTCAGCAATCTACTTCCATCCCAACCTGTTAAATCTTAGTTTGGTGGTATACCTGTTGTCTACCATTTGCAAGAAATTGTTCGATATTACTTATCCAGAGAAAAAATTTCAGCAGGCGCTCATAATAGATCAAACTCAAGCCTTAATTGCGATCGCAATACCTCAACCTGGGACAACTTGAACTAGCCTTATGACACGCACAGTTAATTTGAATTGTCAAGGATAAATCTGAAATTGTGGGAGCGATCGCCCTTGCTTATGATGAGTCTGGAGAATATCCCAAAGTCACGCAAGTAGCACAAGCTATCCCAGAGACAATGCACGTAATTTGTTGATTAAGTTATTAACTTGCGCTAAACAGAAACGAGCTATTGAGTGCGACAACAATTTTCCAAGTAAATTTAAGAACTGTCACCTGACGCTTGAGAAACGCAATTATGCGATTTTTCTGTTCTTGTGGTCGAATGCATTACGACCTTCTGAGATTGTCAAATATGTAAAATATGGCTGATTTTGACCCGTATAGCCGGAAGTTGCAGATTTTGGGTAAAACTAAGGGTACGAATGACGAGTTTGTAGCTTTGAGTCATCAAGTGGCACAGGCGATCGCAGATGTGTTTGATTTGAATGTCTGAATATGCGAGTGAGTATAGCTCTTGGACTTTGCATACACAAGAGTTGTCAGTGTAACTATTGATCAATTGTTGGAAAGATGTAAAATTATCACTGTTAATGATATTGCGGTTGATTAAAAACTTCCGCTGCAATAGGCTTCTTTCAAACAAGATTATTCAAAACATCGTAGATCCTTAATTTTATGGTGAATCTCTTGACCGCGTTAATTACCTATACCTACCAAAAAAAGAAATATTCTTTGAAGATTGGCACGAAAGACTTACCTGCTCTACGTTCTGCGATTTTTTAAACTCTTTTGAAATTACGTTTGTGTAATATCAAAAGAGTTTAACCCTCAGGTGAGTAAACCAGAATAATAAGAAGGAGTCAGAAAACAGAATTCAGAATTCGGAATACCCCAGCAGTCAAGTCAGGAGTAACAGCCACGGAAAGAATTTTTTATTCTCCACGGTAGCGTAGCGTTAGCGAGTCTTGGAGCATCTTAAAATCGGGGGTTTTGAACCCCGATTCTCCATCCAGTCGCACAGAATCCAGAATGGATTCTGGCTCCTGAATTCTGAATTCTTCTTCGATACAAGTCCCTCATAATTAACTTTAATCGCAAATAAAAAAGCAGGAAGACAACACCTTCTATGACTACAAGTCAACATTCGAATTCACAAACATCAAAAAATCAGATACGTATGGGAGTTTGGGGAACAACTGGAGCAGGTAAGACTACTTATTTGATGAGACTATTTCACGCTTTAGCGAACTCAGATAGCTGGGATGTCGCTGTAGATGATAAAACAAAAACTTTTATCACAATGCACTCTGAAAAAATGAGTAAAGGGTATTTTCCAGAACCTACTAGGGTTCGAGGTAAAGAACTAGATATTTATAGTTATAGATTGACCTATAAAGGAGCAGGCTCCAGAACTAAAATTTTATTTGAATTTATTGATGCTCCAGGTGAGTTTTACGAAGAAATAGGTAATGCAAAAGGAAAAGTTGCTGAAACAAATCAGCAGTCTAAAGACATTGTGGACTATCTTCTAAGCTGTCATGGGATTATATTTCTACTAGATCCTACACGCGAAAACGAAGATGGAAAAACATATGAAGTGTTGTTACAAGACGTATTTATGGAAATGCAGAAACGACAAGCAGAACTTAATCCAGATAAAGAAGATAAGCTAGAACAGTATGTTGCATTTGCTGTTACAAAGGCGGATCTGAAAAAAATATGGGAAAAAGGTATGAATTCTTTTGGATTAGTTAAAGAGCTTCTAAATATAAACCTAAGCTTAGGTTGGTTTGAGAATTATGTTTGGTTAGATCAAAATCAATTAAGGTTAGTTAGAGGAAATTATCCATCAGCAGGAAAGAACCATCGTTGCCAGTTTTTTTCTATTTCTGCAATTGGTGTTTACAAGGATGAGCATGGTAATTGGGAATCACCCATTTCTGATACTAATGAATCGGATGGAGGGATACTTGAGCAAACTGATAACCCCCAAGCAAATACTACTTCTGTATTCGGAGGTATTCCTAATTATCACCCAGCAAGAACTAAAACTGAATACAGATTTAGGCATGATGTACGTTTAGTACAATTCGGTGTAATTGAACCCCTTGAATGGTTGATTGACGGAATTTTGACACACCCTCCTTCTCTTTAAAATTACAATTGGTAAAATTTTTCCTACTTTCCTTAATTAGACACTTAGATAAAATAGCAAATTTTTATGAATAAAAACTCAATATTTACCCAATTCATCTACGGTAAATTTTTTAGTAATAAATCTGGATATTGCTTAGTGGCTTACACTGATAAATTAAAAAATCAAGAGCGAGAACTTACTGATATAGCAGAGAATATTTTTTCCTTTTGGGGAACGCAAGGAATTGAAGGCAATAAAAAAGCAGTTGGAATTTCACCATATAAAGAAAACCAATTACTGCTTTTTCAAGTTGCACCCGCCACTAATGAAAATGGGCAAAGTTTGTCAAATGGAAATCGTGGGTTTGAGCAGCACCGTTATATTTTGTTACCTAAAGAATTACTAATTGAGCTAAAAACACAGACATTTTTACTACTTATCCAACTCTTTGATAAATGGATTCCATACTTTTCTGCTTTGAATGTTTCCTGTTTTCCTCAAGCTAGCAATGAACAAAAGTGGTGGGATATTGTCTCTGATATTCTGGAAAAAGCATCTCCAGAAGAAATAAGCAAAGTTAAAGTTGAACAAATTCAGGAGTGCTGGAATGAAACTGATATACAAGGTCAGTCTTTTTTGCTGTTAGGAATCGCTGCGCTTGCAAATCAACAACAATTATTGCTTACTCTCGATAAAAATGCTACAGACCCAGCATTATTTTCAGAAAGTCTTTTACTCCTATTACCACATGCCTGTCGTAGGGAAGTAGCAATTGCTGCTGGTACTGTTGATGAACATGAATGTAACTGGGCAAAGTTAATTATCAAAACAAATAGTAAACCTAAAGATCCTCTTCCTCAAAATACAATCTGGCTAAACCGCAGTACAAAAGAATTTGTTAGTGAAAATGATAATGAGATATTTAAATATCATCAATACGTCAATGATTTTATTGCTCCGATTCAAAATAAATCCGATATCATTCTCAGATTTATTGAACATTTAAACAAAATTAGTGATGATTATTTTCCTATTGAATATTTGAAAAATCCTGATAGTTTAGCTCGTTTAATTCCAGGATTACCAGAAGAACAACAAGTAAATTTATTTTACAAGTATATACCGCTTATTCAAGACTTTGAAGGTCTTATTAAAAATATTTTTGTTCCTCAAGCTAGCAATCAACTAAAAATTATTTGGCAATCATTAAGACAACTTTTTGTCAATCAGCTTAATTATAGTGACCAGTACACTCAAAAGATGTTGATAGTACTGAAGCAACTACCAGAGCAAGAGCTAAATGAAATACTAGAAAATGATGTGAAACAGAATGAAAAGTTAGCTGATGATTTATATTATGCTGGGTTATTTATTGAACTCAGAAATCAAACTAAAAATACTGTAATTGCAGAAATATTACGAGAAATTAGCTATATAATTGCTAGATACAAATCTACCAAAGACTTTCAAGAAGCTTATCAATTTTCTTTATCTTGTGTCGTCCAACACCCTGATTTTTTCTGGTGTAAAAATCAGGAGTTCTTAATATTTGATGCTGCTTTAAAAGTAGAACCTGAATCCGAACTAATTATAAATATATTTAATGACACAATAGCACCTTTACTTCCTTATGTAAATAATTTTCTTGCATCCAATTTATATAAACATTTAGCCAAAAATTTTTCTAATTTATCTAGAGAATTAATTTTATTATATCAACACAAAGTAAATGGTCTAATGCATTTGGCAAGAATTGCAAATGAAATGAAAATGGGCGAACCGCAAACAGACAAAATGTATGTAAGTTTTTTGAAGGTCTGGTCTCCTAACGATGAAGCTGCTCATCCATTCTTGGTTTCCATAATTGAAAAAAGCACAACACAAAATCTCAAATTTCAACCTAGTTTACTCTACGAAACTTACTTATGGTTCAAGGAAGCTAATTACTCCTTGTGGCAAGAATTAGATTTATTAGAACAGCATCCAAATATTTGGGATAGTTGGTATCGTTTAGCTACCAAATTATACAAAGAACCACAAGAATATATAAATTTCTTAGAGCGGAATGTAGGGAAATATTTTGTAACAGAAATTATGATAACTTGGCTGAAAGTAATAGATGATAACCTGGCTCTAAAAAATGCATTTTTGTATAGTTATACATGGTTATCACTCGAATCAAACCAGCTAAGTAAACTCCTTGCTGCGAATCCTAATTCTGCACTAATCCTTGCCAAGTTGATAAGAGAAAATGGGCGTTTAGAGTTAATTAGTGGAGACTTACTACATTATCTCTGCCAGCATTGGATATCCCAGAAATCAATTGATATTGAATGGTGGAATGTCTTAACTAGCCCTAGTGTATTTGAATCTCTTACCAACAATGATTGGTTAACTCTTTTCAATGTGAATTGGGTACTTGGTGCAGAGTTGAGTTTACGACCACCCAAATCTACTTTAAATGAACAAGAAAAGCACGAATTGTACAATTATGTAATCAGAATTATTGAGAATACTAAACATTTTGAACATGGGCATCGTTTACTTAATAATTGTTATATCTACGAATTGAATACAGATAAACTTAAGCAGATTGCGAACAAAGTAATAAAGCTTTGTACTCGAACCAAACAAGTTCTGACGCTGCTTGAAATTTGCCAAAGTTATAATTTGACTAAATTGGCACGAAAAGAAATTCTTACGCATATTAATCCTGAAAATTGTGACAAAAAAATATTATTTGACTATCTGAAGCCTGATAATAAAGAAAATGACTTTGAACATGATTTTTATTTGCTTGAACTTTTATTTAAAATTCCATTATATAATGATGAAGAAAAAAAAGAAATGGGTCTTTTTTTGAAAAAGTACATAACAGAAATAGGTGATATATCATTAAAACTACTAGTAACTGAAAAATTAATTAATAAATATTTACTATAAACAAATTGACGATTCAATACTTGTTTCAAAATTATGGATAACCTAAACAAAATTTTAGTAAAGTTCCGAAGAAAGCCAAACACACCGTGGAAATGTACAGGAGAGGGAAGAAGACCTCACGCTGAGTATATCAATCATTCGGATGAGTGTGATATTTGTGGTTCTCCCCGTCCTGACGATAAAAGAGATGAACCGAAACTAAGGCGGGATAAGAATCTTCTCGCAGCCCTCACAGTCTTAAATGTGGTTAGTGGCTTCACAACTATAATTGGAACAGTACAAATATTTCCTGGATTGGTGGGCTACATCAGTGGTGCTACCATTCAGGGGACGCTGTTTCTTTTGCTTTCTGGCTCTGCTGCTAAACATGCGCCCAAGTTAAAATGGTTAACTATTGCATCCTTTTCAATTATCAGCGTTTACACAAGCTTTTTTGCTTATTATGATACTCTAACCTCTCCTCAAAGTAAAAAGAGTGACTTGAATAAAGCTTTAGCTGCTCATCAAGAATCAGTTTCAAATGTGTATTCTCCTCTCCGAAAACGAGTAACTGACCTAGAGGGTGAGATTTCTGCGTTGAACAATCAAATACCCAAAGAAGAAGGTGGTCAAGGTGTAACTGGACTTGTAGGCCATGGTACTGAAACTAAAAAATTGATTGAGAAACGCAACCAACTTGAGATTGAATTAAACAAGCTAAAACCAACGGTAGATAGTTTACAAAAAGTATTTAACTACGAGACGAAAAACAAATCTCCAGAAGATATTCTCCAGGCAGATATTAAAGCTTTGGGGGCAGTTCCAAAAGAGTATCTTCCAAAAGAATATTCAGGGAACTTAGAGTCGTTGCGTAAAAAGTATTTGGATGTAGAAGAGAGTATTAAAGTGCTTGCTCCGTACTACAAGCTCAAAAATGGTGAAATACCTGCAATTGCAGCTTTGCTAATTGCTGTGATGGTTGATGGCCTGATTATTTCGTTGGGAACTGCTGTTGAAATTAAACAACAAGAAGTAAGTTTGAGGTTAAAAGGAAGTGGTTCAAATTTTTTAGATGAATTTTTGAATGCTATTGATGAAGCTACAGGCAGTATCAATTCTCAACTTCTTCAAAAAACTAATAATCCAAGTGCTTATATTCTACTTCTGCAAAATATCCGCCTACATCTGGGATGGGTAAATAATAATCAAAAAGAATGGAAAATTAGACCTCAAAACTCTAACCAGCTAGTAGATTGGTTAATTACAGAAAGAGAACGGCAGTTACGAAAAGAGGGAAATAAAGTTAATAAACAATCACATAATTCCTCACAAGAAAGGATTGTTAAATTTCAATTACCTCCTAGAGGTTAAAGTAAAAAAGCTTACCAAATCTTTAATTAAAAAAACAAAATGTTACAACTCACTCCTGGTTTTAGAAATAATTTACTTGAAACGCTTCTAAAGATTCCTGCTCTCAGTAATCCAGACAATAGAAATCTGTTGCTGCTAAATTTACCGCCTAGTCCCGTCAGTGCTATTAACCGTTCCAATACTTTTATAGCCGATTTACATAATATTATTAGTGCAGTTGAAGGTTGGGGACAACTAAATTCTGGTGAATGGGCATTAGTAGTCTTAACAAAGAATGCACTACAGTATTTTGCCAAGGGGACAGAGCTAGGACGGGACTTGGAGACTTTGCTGGGTGAACTGGAAACAATGACATTTGTTGGTATTCCTCTGCTGGAACCTTTAGAAGTACCCATAGAAGAGGTTCTAGTTTGGCAGCAAGATGAGAGGCTTCCAACTCATTTTCTAGAAAGGGGACTTGCTGCATCAAGGGCTGTAGCCAAGGTTATAGTCCCTTGTGTGCTAAATGGTGTGCCTTCGCTTGATAAAGGTAATGGTTCAGGTTGGTTAATTACTCCTGATTTATTGCTAACAAATTATCATGTTATTCAAGCTCGCAATAAGAATGAACTACCTGCAAATACAGCAGATTTTAAAGCACAAGCTTTAAAAGCTACAGTCTGGTTCAACTATACAGATTGGAATGTAGATTACTCTGAGTACAAATGTATAGAGCTTGTTCATTTCAGTGTTGAATTTGACTATGCTCTGTTGCGATTGTCTCCCAGTTCATCATCCAGTTGCAATCAACTGCTTTCTAGTTGGGGTTATTTATCAGTAATCCAGTCAAAGCCAGAACTATTGAAGGGAAGCCGATTGAATATTATTCAACATCCTCAAGGCGGCCCTCAACGTATAGCAATTCGTAGCAATTTTTATGTTGACTACATAAATACAACTACTTCTCCTGAACGTATTCGTTATTTAACAGATACTGAACCTGGATCTTCTGGCTCACCTGTTTTTAACGATGAATGGCAAGTTGTAGCTTTGCACCACAGCGCGATTAAAGTTCCAGAAGCCAATTATAAAGGTGAAGTCGTGAAATATAACAACCAGGGTATTTTAATTAATGCCATTCTTGACAATTTACCAACTGCTACTCGTCAAGAAATTCAAGAAGCACAAGAGAATTTACTTAGATAGGATAAGTAGCTAGTTATCTAATTAGGGCTAGTAATTGTAAACAGGTAAGAATTTTTTACCTATTTACAAAAGCTCAATTAATGAGAACACAACAGCTTAACTAGCAACTAAATGATACATTATTAACTGATTTTTTAAGTTATTTTATATTTCTTTCTGTCTCAACTATGACGAACAAAAATCCATTTCTGCCTAGACTCCTAAGATTCCTGAAAAGTATAGACGCTATGAATAATGAAGTTAATCGAAATATGTTGCTATCGCAACTGAATAATTGTCCTATAGGCAGTATAACTAGGCTAACTGGTCAGAAAGAAGGAGATTTAGATAACATAGTATATGCAGTAAACGGATGGGGACAGACTAACACAGGAGAGTTTGCTCTAATAATACTAATGGAGAATAGTAGACGTTTTGTACAAGGTTTAATGCTAGAAAATGAACTTGATAATTTGATTCATGAATATCAACGAATAAATCTGTATGAAGGAATACCCGATGAAGAAATACCCGATGAAGAAATACCCGTCGTTATCTGCTCCATGACAAGCGAGGAAGCAAGTGAATTAAAGGAAAAAATAGACTCCAATGAAACGCCAAATGAATTTTTGGGATTTCAACAACTAAAAAGTCATTTTGAATGCATTGCGGAATTTACTAACCATTATGACGAACAAAGAGACAATTGGAAACCTTTTTTACATGAAAATAGAACAGCTAAAGAAATTGTCAAGCAAGCGATTATAGCTTATAGTACTCGCGATCCAAATAATAACTTACCTCTTCTTAAACCAAATTTTTTATCTGAGGAATGTTTTGGGGATGATCAAGCTCAACGCTTGAATACATGGAAAAAATTAAGGTACTCAGGTGGTATATTGATTGTAGATGCTGTTTCTCTTTTTTGTCCTAAAATTAAGAGGTATTTAATAGAAGAAGCTCAAATTCTTGCAAACCAAAATATAACTATTTTTGTCCTTTCACCAACTAATATATCTACTTTTGAAGCTCGTAGATCCTTTGAAAGAGAAATTGCGAATAAGATGATAACAGTTTGTGATAGATTCAATAATCACGATCAACACTGCGAAATTGGGATTATAAATTTATTTGATTTAGAGCGAAGATTACATTCGATAATCCCTCAAACTTCTAAAAATATCAAGAACTATAAATTAGAAAATAACAAAAAAAAATTCAGAGAATCCACTCAACAAAATAACATTAGACCAACAGGAGTGGGTAATTTGATTTTCGGAGGAGAAAATTCTTAAATGATTTACACATTTTATTCCTACAAAGGTGGGGTTGGCCGTTCTATGGCTTTAGCAAATATTGCTGAATTATTCTATAGAGCTAACTTAAAAGTCTTAATTATCGATTGGGATCTCGAAGCACCAGGAATAGAAAGATTTTTCTTCACCGATATCGATGAAAAACGCCGTGAAGAATTCTATGATAAGCCAGGTATTATAGATATGCTACTGCTATACAAGCAAAAGATGTCACAAGAAATAATAGACTTCAATGGCATAAATTTGCTTCCTTTTCAAAATCTAGAAGAAATCGTATTTGATGTATATCCAAAAAGTATAGAGGAAAATACAGAAGGTAAGCTTTGTATATTATCTGCTGGTAAGCGCCCAAAAGGTCATTTTCGTGAGTATGCTAATGCTGTAATCAATTTTGACTGGAAAGATTTTTATAAAAATTGGCAAGGTGAACTATATTTTGAATGGCTTCGTGAGCAGTTTGAAAGAATTGCTGATGTCGTATTAATAGATAGCAGAACTGGTGTTACGGAAATGGGAGGTGTTTGTACTTACCAACTTGCTGATGTAGTGGTCATGCTTTGTTCTGCCAATGAGCAGTGTTTAGAGGGTACACAAAAAATGCTGCTGAATTTGAAAAAACCCGAAGTTAAACAAAATCGAGAGCGCGATTTGGAAGTAGTAGTTGTACCTGCAAGATTAGAAACATCTGAAAGTGATAGGCTTAATAAATTTCAGAAACAATTTCTTTTTAAATTTTTTCCTGAAGAAAAAGCAGAAGATCCAACAAATTCGTTTTCGCAGCTAGCTATTCCATATGTTGCTCGATATTCATATGAAGAGACTTTAGCTATTAGGGAAAAAGATCAGTATGTTGCTAAATTTCTAGTAACACCATATTTTAAACTAGCTGTTAAAATTGCTCATTTAGCTCCTTCCAATTCCTCTGTGCAAAAAGCTAAGTTGTATGATCCTAATATTATATGGCTTGTTGATAGCCCTACAACTGAGAATAAAGATCCAATTAATTCGTGGATATGTATAGGTGGAAGAGACGGAGAACCAGTTCACTCTGAGAAGACAAATTATTCAGACAAGTGTGATTTTTGCGGTTTGTCTCGTCCAGAGAATTAACTGTTGGGGCTGGCAAACATAAACGCTTTGGCTTGCAAAGAAGACAATTGTTGGCTGAAATTAAGGGTAGTGAGAAATCTTTGAGATGTACTACACTCAGTAAATTGAAAACTTTTTCTCCAACAGAGCGCTCACCAATATTTTGTAACTTCCTTCTAATTGTACCCTTCTTTTCTTGGTGTCTTTCTCTAAGAGACGCTGCGCGATGGCGGTTCGTTTAATAAAAATTAAATGCATCTTAATTGTTATAAGAACAAAGGAGTAGTTTAGAGCGAGTCTGCCAGTGTCGGAAACCTCCGCTCTGACTTTGCCCTAAATCCCTCACTTTCTTGTTCTGATTTCTAATTTCTGAATTCTTCTTTTTAATCAGTCACACTATCGGCTGGTAAAAACTCTTTGAGTGCTTCTGCCTCAGCAGCCCTAATTACTGGAAGAGAAAAGGGTAATGAACTGGCGATCGCAAATAAGCCTTCTAGTTGACTCAAACCTGTCAAGCTACCGCATAATAATACTTGGTCGCCGACTCGCAAATCCATGCCGCTATCAGGATAACGGATAAACTTTCCATCTCGCCGGATTGCCTGTATCTGTACTCCAAATTGCTTGCTATCTAAATCTGCAAGGGTTTTTCCTAGTGTTGGCGCATCTGCATTGACTGTAACCCACTGGCAAGCACTATTTTCTCCGGGGACAGCCGCCTGTCCCTTAGCGAATTCTGCTAAAGCTGCTAATTCTTCATCTGCTCCCACTACTAGCAGGCGATCGCCTGTTTCCAATTTGGTTTGATTATTGGGATAATCGATTTCATCGCCGTTAGCGCGGCGAATTGCCATTAAACTGACTCCTGTTAAGTAGCGCATATCTGCTTCTTCTATAGTCATGCCAATTAAAGGCGAATAATCTGGGAGGGGATACCAGCGCTGATTTAGATCGCGAGTTGCTTGACGTAAATCACGAGCAACTTCAGTTGCAGAACGTTCTGGCCGAAAATCTAAATAATGATCGTTGCGGATTTGCTGCATTTCTCGTTGGACAACTGCTGGTGACAACAAACCTAAGCCAGTTAATAAATAGGTTGCCATTTCTAAACTGGCTTCAAACTCTGGTTGTACTACTTCTCTGGCTCCCAATTGATACAGCACTTCGATATTTTTATCCTGGGTAGCACGGACAACCAAATCTAATTCTGGGCACAATTCCAGAGCGCGTTTCAAGCTAAGACGGGTACTTATGGGATCGGGGAGTGCGATCGCCATTCCTTTGGCATAATTTACCCCGGCGGTCTCTAGAACATGCAAACTTACGCAATTACCATAAACATAAGACACCCCAGCCTCACGTAACTGCTGAATTCTCCTCTCTGATTGGTCAATTACAACCACAGGTAAATTATGTTGCAACAACAACTTCACCAAATTCTTGCCGACTCGCCCATAGCCACAGACTACTACATGGTCTTTAAAGGGCAAATCTTCTGATACATCTAGCGCTTCTTGTTCTTCTAAGTACGGTTTCAACCAAGGCATCGATTCGGCAAAGTTAAATAAGAATGGCACTAACCGCAATACAAAGGGAGTCAGCATCAGAGTAACTGCGGTGGTTCCCAAAATTAATAAGTATACTTGGCGGGACACCAGCCCTAAAGATTGCCCCTCGCTAGCCAGAACAAAGGAAAACTCCCCAATTTGCGCCAGTCCTAAACCGACGATTATGGCTGTTTTTAAAGGGTAGCGGAATAGTTTTACTAGGGGTGTGATAATCAGAAATTTCCCTACGAAAACTAGTGCCACCAGCCCTAAAATTAATTCCAGATTGTTCCACAAAAACACTGGGTCAATTAACATGCCTATGGCGGCAAAAAATAAGCTGGCAAAGATATCTCGCAGAGGTTCTACATAAGTCAGGGTTTGATCGGCGTACTCCACCTCAGAAATCATCAAACCGGCGACAAATGCGCCCATTTCAATGGATAGTCCCAAATGCTCTGTCAACAGGGCGATTCCCAAACATAAGGTTACAACCCCTAATAAAAATAGTTCTCGGCTTTCGGTGCGGGCTAAGAGTTGCAACAAAGGCGGTATTAGCCAGATTCCCGTAGCTACTGCACCAGCAGCAAATAAAGCAATCCACAGTAGCGCTGTCAGTACGGCGATGCCAATAGTTTCTGCTGGTTGGTTGAGGGCTGGTAAGACTGCTAACATTAGCCCTAGTGCCAAGTCCTGTACTACCAAAATCCCTAGCATCACTTGTCCGTGAGCCGTTTCTGTTTCATTGCGTTCCATCAAGCACTTGAGGACAACCGCCGTGGAAGACAAGGACAGAATACACCCCAAAAACATCCCTTTAGCGGGTAAAGCTCCCCAAGCCCCGCTTAAACCGCACACCACAACTGTTACCAAAATCGTCAAAGCAATCTGGAGTCCACCTCCACCAAGAGCGATCGCTTTTACTTTTTTGAGTTCCGCGAAGGAAAATTCCACGCCCAAGGCGAATAACAAAAAGGCAACCCCAAACTGTGCCAGAGTCTCTACTTGAATAACTTCTTTAATCAATCCCAGTCCGGCTGGCCCAATGATCATCCCGCCGATGAGATAGCCTAGCAGCACGGGTTGTCGCAAAAGTGCTGCTAGCAATCCACCACAGGCTGCAACGCCTAAAACTAAAACTAAATCAACGATCAGCCTAAAATCTTCTTGCACCAGTTTTCAAAGAACTATTATTAAGACCTAGTGAACTACCCACACTGACTTGAAGTACCAAGTACAGTGTGGGCTTCCAATTTCACAGAAGATCGCCTCATCTTGGATTTGCGTCCGCGAATTGGTCTTACATCCTCTCCATTGGCGTTAACCTCCCCCGTCCCAGAGGAGGACAGTATTCTGATACCTTCTGCTCTAATATTTATCGCTGCATTACCATCTCTATCATGATGAGTACCGCAACTTGGGCAAGTCCACGTTCTCACATCTAGCGGTAACTCCGATATTTGGTAATGACAACTAGAGCAAAGTTTGGAACTAGGGAACCATCGGTTTATTTCTACCAATTTTCCACCACTACCTTCTAATTTGTAGCTCAGAAAGTTTACAAAGGTTCCCCATCCTGTATCAGATATTGCTTTTGCTAGTTTATGGTTACGAACCATGCCCAAGACATTTAGATTTTCGACTACTACCACTTGATTGTTGTCAACTATTTTTCTAGATAGTTTGTGTAGGTAGTCTTGGCGGACATTGCTAATTTGTTCATATACCCTAGCGACAATCTTGTTAGCCTTTCTACGGCAATTACTACCCTTGTTTTTCCGTGCAGCAATACGTTGTTTTACAGCTAACTTCTTTTCGTATTTAGATAGATACCTTGGGTTGGGATATTTAGATATTCTCTCTCCATCATAGGTGACAGCAAAATCCTTGATTCCCAAATCAATCCCAATTGTTTTGCCCTTACTGGTAGAGTCAGGGTAATCGCCCTCATATTCCATCAAAACCGATGCGTAGTATTTACCAGACGGGCATTTACTAACGGTTACTGTTTTGATGATTCCGTCAAGTGGGCGATGAATTTTTGCTTTTATACTTCCCAGATTACCGGGGAATTTTAAAGCTTCATCGACCTGTTTCACTTTTTGAGGATATTGAATTGATTGACGATGGTGTTTTGATTTGAATCTCGGATATTTTGCTCTGCCCTCAAAAAAGTTCTGATATGCACGGCTAAGATTGAGGCTGACAGATTGCAAAACCTGAGAGTAACACTCTCCTAACCATTTTGTTTCTTCCGTTTTTTTGAGCGATGGTAACAGAGAATTTAGTCCAGACTGAGACAAGCCTTTGCCAGTTGCTTTATAGGTTTCAATGCACTGATTCAACCCATAATTCCACCACCACCGCGCACATCCGAAGTGTTGAGCTAACACTTGAATTTGCTCATTAGTGGGGTATAGCCTGACTTTTACCGCTTGTCGCTTCATCTAAACTTCTCCAAATGCCGACCTATTACTATTATATGCATATTCTAGTAACAGCATACTGGAAATATATAGCGACTCCTCATATCCCGCCACTGATTCGGAGTACCAAATTCAGTGGGGGATTTACGGCGAAAT